>PKTE01000227.1 GCA_002869335.1 Salinivirgaceae bacterium
CTGGAAAATATATAGAATTAAAAAGAGCAATATGTGTTAAATGTGGTAAAATGAAAAAGAAGAAGACATTAAAACCTATATTCAATACAATATTTGCAATTTTTAAACTTGAAAATAGCTTTGCTTTATTCTCATATCGTAGTTTAGCAAAAGGTAACGACATGAAAATATCAGAGAGAACGATACCTAAAACAAGCCAAACAGCTAAACTGGCATTATTAATATTCAAAACATTTGTAATTGAATTCACATTGCTTCCAATTACTAATAAAGAAAGTAAACCTGTAATGATTATAAAAAAGAAAGTATTGGTAAAAACTTTCTTATTACCATGTGTTTTTGCAAATCTAAAATAACTGGTTTCGGTTCCAAAAGTCAATAAAACAATAAGAAAAGCACTATAAGCATAGAGTTTAGTATAAATTCCAAAATCTGGCTCAGCAAAAATACGTGTATAGAAAGGAGTTAGGAAAAGATAGTTCAAAAATCTTGGGACTATGGTTCCTAAACCATAAATTAATGTTTGTCCAGCTAATTGTTTAATTTGATTCACTATGTTTTACTCCTTTATAAAAATTGATTCCCCTTTATTATAACTTTTAACTTTATATAATTTTCCACTTTTAGTAAAGTATTGCCAGTGGCCAACTTTACGACCAGTTTCAAAGAATTCTATTTTACGTTTGTTACCATTTTTATAGTAATAAACATGTTTACCATCTGGCTTTCCTCTTAAATACTCTCCAATATAGGCTTTTTTACCATCATGATAAACGCCTCTCCATTGGCCATTTCTTAAACCATCGAAATAATTACCCTGTAAAATAAACTCTCCAGTATTTTCCGTCCAAAATTCTTGTTTCAGATCATTATCAAAATAACCTTTCTGAATTATAATACCATATGGATCATAACTTAAATAAAGACCATTCCGCTTACCCAATCGGAAAGTTTCAAGACGAAGCGTATCCTCATTTTTATAATACCAAAGCCACTTTCCATTCAATTTATCATTAGTATAATTCCCTTTTTGTTCCATTGTTCCATCAGGATAGTAATATTTCCAGGAACCATGTCGTAAATTACTTCTATAAAATCCAGTAAACTTTAGAGAACCATCTGTATAATAACCTTTTATATTTCCATTAAGTTGATAATTCGATATATTACCTTCTTCCATTTTATTGCCAGCGGAATCATACATAATATACGAAACGGGTTCCAATAAAGAATCGTATAAAATGTGCCTACCAACTGCTATACCATTAATAAATTGACCTTGAAAAGCAGTATCTCTAATTTGATTTTCTAAACCTTCAATAGTATATTTTATCTTATCAAATTTAGTATCAATTTCATTATTTATAATACTATCATTAGAATATTCAAGTGAGGATACAATATTAAAATTGTTATCTAACTTGATCCATGTGCCATTTCGGCTATTATTGGATTTTTGGTTGACAGTTTCTTTGGTTACCAAACGATTATTTTCAAAAATATATACCGTTTTTGGATCACCATTTTCTGTAAAAACAATTTCAGAACCTTCCTTTAAGTTACTTTTAAAGTTTACAATACGTTTAACCTCACCAACAGTATTATATTCAATTGTTTTACCTTCTAATTTTCCATCAACATATAACTCTTTTTTACTTAAGTAGTGAACTGAGTCTTTAGTTACAGAGTAGGTATAGGAATATCCATTTTTAATTCCTTTACTATATTGAATTTGAAGTTTTAAATTTCCATCGTGAAAATAAAAATTCCAGGTACTATCTAATAAACCTCTATACCAATTGCCTTTAGATTTAATATTACCATCTGGATAATAGTTGGTCCAATTTCCATGAGGCCTTCCATTATATAATGCACCAGTGGATGAAATGGTGCTATCAGGGTAATAATATGTAACTTTATCTTGAGCTAATCCATTAACAGTTAGAATACTATAAGCCAAGATTAGCACTAATTTCAAGCATTCTTTCAATGGGTTTGGCAGCTCTTTTACGTAACTCTTCATCTAAAGTAATTTCAGGTACTTCATATTTCATTGCCAAATAGATCTTTTTAAGTGTATTTAATTTCATAAAAACACAATCATTGCATGCACAGGTACTATCTTCTGGAGGCGCAGGAATAAAATGTTTATTTGGAGAAAATTTACGCATTTGATGTAGTATACCCGATTCTGTTGCCACTATATATTGTTCATTATTATCGGTTTGAGTAAATTTTAATAATGAACTTGTACTACCAATATGATCAGCTAGAATCAATAAATCACTTTGACATTCGGGATGTGCAATAATTTTTGCATTTGGATATTCCTTTTTTAATTCAAGTAATCTAGGAATGCTAAATTCTTTATGAACATGGCATGCACCATCCCATAATAACATATTTCTTCCAGATATCTTATTAATATAACTTCCTAAGTTTTTATCAGGAGCAAATATTAATTTTTCATCTTTTGGAAAACTATTTACAATTTGAACAGCATTCGAACTAGTAACACACACATCAGTTAACGCTTTAACTTCGGTTGAACTATTTATGTATGTAATAACAGTATGATCAGGATGTTCTTTTACAAATTTTTCAAATTGATCAGCTGGAGCAGAATCAGCTAATGAACAACCCGCATTTAAATCAGGAAGAACTACTTTTTTCATTGGATTAACCAATTTAGCAGTTTCAGCCATAAAATGAACACCAGCAAATACAATTAAATCAGCATTTGTTTTTGCAGCTTCTTGTGCTAATGCAAGGCTATCACCTAATATGTCCGATATTTCCTGAATATCATCTGTTTGGTAATAGTGTCCAAGAATTATAGCATTTTTTTCTTTCTTTAACTTTTCAATTTCCGACTTATAATCGATATCTTTAGGTAAATCAATATCTAAAAAGCCCTTTTCTTTAATTATATTATTAATATCCATAAAATTTTTTTTCTATGATGATGATAATAGTCTGTGAATAGGTTTATAAAAAACGAACAAAAAGTTTGCAAATTTGGTTTTAAACATCACAAAAGATGAAATAAACAAGTATATAATTTGTAATTACTTTAAAATCAAATAAAACTTTACAGTTATTAACAATTGTTTACAAATGTAGTTTTAATAATTTAAATGATAAAAGCAGTTAATAAATCTTCGTTTTGATGTTGGTAAATAATAAAATGAAATGAAAAATAAATTTGCAATTTTAAAATAGGGTTTTTGTAGAAATGGATTTTTAAAAAACAAGGGAATAGGATTTTTTTTACGAGTAATTTTACCCGGATTTTATAAACAGGTCGATAATTAATAAAAATATTGTTTTACAACAGGTTAGTAAAACCACGTAAAAACACCTGGTTGATATACAGCGAATTAACAACCGTTAATAAATAAAATAATTCTATTTCTTGCATTTTTCAAAACCCAATAAAGCCAAGTGATTATTTTTATTATTTTTGTAATATACAATGGATTAAATAAATGTGAAGATTTATAATGAAAAGAAAATTGATACTTGCTTCAGATCATGCAGCTTATCCAATTAAAAACCATTTGGTAGTTTGGTTGAAAAACCAGAATTATGATGTTATTGATGTTGGAACTGATAGCGAAGAAAGCGCTGATTATGCAGATTTTGGACATAAGCTTGGACATATGATTGATGAAGATGATTCTTATACGGGTATCGCTTTATGCGGAAGCGGCAACGGAATGAATATGTCAATTAGCAAACATATAAGTACTCGCAGTGCATTATGCTGGAATGTTGAAATAACTAAATTGGCTCGTTTACATAATGATGCTAATGTTCTAGTAATGCCAGGCAGATATATAACTCAAAATGAAGCAGAAGAGATGGTTTCTGTTTTTTTAAACACTCCTTTTGAAGGAGGAAGACATGAACGTAGAATTAATAAAATACCTATAAAATAAACGCTTATGCTTTCGAATACATGTAAATATGGTATAAGAGCTATTATCTACTTAGCACTAGAAGAGAACGACAAGAAGGTCGGGATTAAGCAGATAGCAGAGGACTTAGACATACCGAGCCCTTTTTTAAGTAAGATTTTACAGTTATTAGCTAAAAATAAAGTCCTTAATTCAACAAAAGGCCCACATGGAGGTTTTGGATTAGGACGACCGGCTGATGAAATTAAACTGATGGATATTATTAAAATAATCGATGGAATGGATTATTTTGAAACGTGTTTAATTGGAATGAAAAGTTGTACAGATCCAAATTCACCGATTCAATGTCCAATTCATAAGGATTATAATCCGATCAGAGAACAAACCAGAGAGTTGTTTGAAAAAACCTCTATTGCCAAGCTTGCCGAAGATATTAAACTGTCTGGCGGAGAAGTTCGGATTTAATAGGTTCTTCATATTGGTTTTTGGTAAGTTTTTAGGACTTTTTTCGATTCATTCATTAAATATTATTAAAGTGAAATACTTTTTACTTTCTGTACTGTGCGTTTTTCATTTTTTCTCTTTTGGTCAAACAAAAGAAAGGGCAGAGGTAAAACAAGTTATTGATGACTTTATTAATGCGTATAATACCCAGGATGTTGAAACTCTAAATACAATTTTAGATCGTAGTGTCGGATTTTTAACAGTATTTTACGACGGATCAAAAAGTATTTTGACTGCTGAAAGTATCGAAATGTTTATTCAAAACATGGAAGATACAGAAAACACAACTTTCCGTGAAGAGCTTTTAAACTATAAAATTAATGTGTCAAAAGTATTAGCCTCAGTTTGGTGTGACTATAACTTCTACTATAACGGAAAATATAATCATTGTGGAGAAAATGCTTTTCAATTATATAAATCTGCAAAAGGGTGGAAAATAATTCAAATTACTGACACACGCTATTCAAAAGACCAATGTAAACTCAAAGCTCCTGTAAATAAGTATGATAGGAAAGCGACGCTTATTAGATTTATTGATCAATGGCATCAAAATGCATCAAAATCTGATTTAGAAGCCTATTTTGATGCTATTTCACCAAATGGAATATATATTGGTACCGATCCAGATGAGTATTGGAGTAAAAAAGATTTCTATGAATGGTCTAAGCCTTATTTTGAAAAAGGTAATGGCTGGAGTTTTGAAACAATTGAAAGAAATATATTCTTTGCTGATGATGAGGATTTAGCATGGTTTAGTGAAAAACTTAATACATCAATGGGGGTTTGTCATGCAACAGGAGTTGCCGAGCACGGATTAAACGGATGGAAAATCAAATATTACCAACTCTCTGTTACTGTTCCAAATGAATTGCTGAAGGATTTTATTAAGCTAAAAAAATCTGCCGGCAATAATTAATTCCTGATACAAACACTTAGCCCACACAAAAATTTTATTTTCATACTGTATGATTGAAAAAGTTTGTGTTTTTTTGTTCTGTAATTTAGAAGTAGTATGAAAAGAACATTATATATAACGTCATTACTTTTTGTAATTTCTTTATTGAATCAATGTGCTAAAGAGGCTGCCCCAACAGGTGGACCAAAAGATTTTGATCCCCCGATGGTATTGGCAGAAGTTCCGGCAAATCATTCAATAAATTTTGCTTCAAAGAAAGCTAAGATATATTTTGACGAGTTTGTATCATTAAAAAACCTACAGGAAGAACTACTTATTTCTCCACCATTTAAGCGTAAACCAAAATTTATAGTAAAAGGAAAGCGATTAATTATTACGTTTTTAGATACTTTACCTAAGGATAAAACGGTTAATTTAAACTTTTACAACTCTATTGTCGATGTAAATGAGGCAAATGCGCTGAAAAATTATCAATATGTGTTTTCTACAGGTCCTGTTATTGACACGAGCTTTATAGATGGCAGGTTATTGAATGCCCGTACCGGAAAACCGATGGAGAAGGAATTGGTTTTTGTTTATGAAAAATTTAACGATTCAATAGTATCACAAAAATTACCGTCATACATTGCGCGAACTAATAAAGACGGTATTTTTGTTGTAAATAATTTGGGCAGAGGACCATATAAATTATTTGCTCTAATAGATAAAAACCGCACCAATTTATTTGATCAACCTAATGAGCAAATAGCATTTAATACAGATTCAATCTATCCTTCTATTGAGTGGACTACAATGTTGGATACCATAAAGCTAATTGATTCAATAGATGTGGCCAATAAAGATACGCTTTATAGAGACTCTTTAATTGTCAAAAAAGTGCAGGTAAGTAAGCTAAAGCCATTTCAACTAAGGGTGTTTACGGAAGATTTTAAAAAACACTACCTTTCTAATTCTACGCGTGAAAGAAAGTATTTAATTTCTTTAGGCTTTAGCCGGGATATAGATACAATAGGTTATAAAATAAATTTGATATCGCCTTTGTCTAATAAAACACAATGGTATAAAGAACAAATGGTGGGGAAAGATTCTGCGCTAATATGGATTACAGATTCTACTTTATATAATACAGATTCCATTTATTGTAGTGTAACTTATCCATTTACAGACACATCCGATAATGTTGTTTTTAAAACGGATTCTATTTATTTCTTATATGATTTTGGAGAATTGGCTAATGCAGATACCGCTATGGTTTTGAGTAACAATTTACGCAAAAATAAATTAGATATTGACACGCTTTTCGAAATCAAATTTTCAGAACCACTACTCTCATATGATTCTGAAAAATTATACCTTAAAATTAAACCAGATACAGCATTTATTGAACATCCATACGAAATTGAACTTGCAGATGACAAGCTTTCGATGATTGTAAAATTTAAACAAGATGTCTTGTCATCATATATTTTTATAGCTGATAGCGCTGCATTTAAGGGTATTTTTAACAATGTAAATGACTCATTGGCAATGAAGTATCAATATTTTCAATTTGAGGATTACGGTAATTTGATTGTCAATATTGATACAGTGCCCAAACATAGCATATTTAAACTTTATAATAAATCAGGCAAGTTGGTTCGTTCATTGAAACCCGCTCGTAAAGGAACAATAGAGTTTAGACAATTACCCCCAAATGAATATAATTTAAAGGTCTTGATTGATGCTAACGAAAATGGCATTTGGGATACGGGTAATTATTATGAAAAGAAACAACCTGAATTGGTAATTGCCTTTCCGGGAGCTATTCCCATTAAAAAGAATTGGGATACAGAGCAAAATTGGCAATTAATAAGGGAACTTAAATTATATGATTGAAATATCAGGCAAAAACGATGTCTGAAAAATCTAAAACAATAATAGTTGCCCCATTGGATTGGGGACTAGGGCATGCCACACGGATGCTCTCTGTCGTTCGATGGTTATCTGAAAGCTATAATGTATATGTAGCTGTGCCACAATCGTTATGGTTTTTGTTTGAAAATGAAAATGTTAGAATTATTTCATTGCCGGGACTTAATATTCGATTCAATCGCACACCATTATTGCTATCTGCGTTTTTTCAATTACCAAAGATTATAATTAGATCATTTTTCACTAAACTAGCTATTAAAAAAGTAGTTAGGAAGATAAAACCAGACCTTATCATATCTGATAATCACCCATTAGTTCGTCACAAAAATGTACCATCAGTATATATTACTCATCAACTAAATATTCAGCATAAACGATTCGTAATTCGGGGGTTACTTAATTATCAACATCATAAATTTATTAATCGATATAATGAATGTTGGGTGCCAGATACTGAAAATCATTATTTTGCCGGAGATTTGTCAATAGGAAAACTAAAAATTCCCGTAAAATTTATTGGTGGTTTATCTCGGTTTCAAACTACAAAAGAGATATCATCAGAAAGATTTAGAAAAATTTGTATTCTTAGTGGTCCGGAACCACAAAAAACCCGTTGGGCAAACCAAATCAAAAGACCCTGGAAAGATGAAAAGGGATCATTAATTATTGGAATGCTTCCAGGCACAGATCGTTTTGAAAAAAATGGAGAGTTAACCATAGCATCTCACTTGAGTGATAGCATATTTATGTCAATGATAAAACAGGCAGATGAGATTATATCACGCAGCGGTTACTCGACCATAATGGATTTGGCATATTTAGAAAAAAAAGCAACGTTAATTCCTACAAAGGGACAGACAGAGCAGGAGTATTTGGTTAGATATTATAAGGAAACAAAAACAGGAGCACCAATATTTGCCAGCAAACAGGAAATATTAGAAAATGTAGATCAATTATTAGGAAACTAATTTTATCCCATCCTCCTCAATCACAATTTGCTTATTCTTATAAAGTTTTCCCACCGCTTTTTTGAATATTTTTTTGCTTACGTTGAAAGTTTTAGCAATTAACTCGGGATCA
>PKTE01000125.1 GCA_002869335.1 Salinivirgaceae bacterium
CTATTTTTATGCACATGAAGATGAATTTGGGAATGTAGATTATATAAATAAATCACTTAAGTTGACACAATCTGTTCACTATGTCGTCTCGTATGAGAAGCTTCTATCTGAAGACTGGAGATTAAAAGGGGAGTTGTATTACCAGGATATTTCAAAATTACCTGTGCCAAATAATCCGGATAAACTTTTCCCTCCATCTATATCTTATATTGATGAAAATGACACACTTATTAATGCAGGTAAAGGCAGAAACTATGGAATTGAGATAACAGTACAGAAATTTTTTACAAAACAGTATTATATGATGTTTTCAGCATCATTATTTGATTCGAAATACAAACCAATCAATGGTAAGTGGTATAATACCAGGTTTAACTCCAACTATATTTTCAATTTAGCAGGTGGAAAAGAAATAAAATGGGGTGAAAATAAAATGATAAGTTTGAATGGAAAAATGTTATGGAGCGGTGGTCAACGAACTCTTCCGGTTGATATTGCTGCTTCAATTGAAAGTGGTGAAACAGAATATGATTTGACTGATCCATTTCATAATAGACTGGATGACTATTTTCGATTGGATTTAGGAATAAAGCTCCATTTTTATAAAAAGAAAACAGAACATATCATAATGCTTGATATTCAAAATGTTACCAATAGAATGAACTCCTGGTATCAATATTATAGTACTGAAACCGAAAAGGTTGAAGATTATTATATGGCCGGTATTATTCCAATCTTAAGTTATCGAATTGAATTTTAATAAACTATCTTGCAAAATAAAACCTTAAAACAATGTATAGAATTATTTTATTAGCCGCTGTAATATTTATAGGATGTACGACCCAAAATATTAAAACTTCAGATAAAGAAGTGTTGAAAACAATCAAACAATATGTTGAAAATCAAGATTATTTCAAGCTTAAAGCGTATTATGAAAAGCACAATGTTGCGTTAGCTAAATCTCATCAAATGTATTATAAAGCTATTATTCATAATGTATTTAATAATGCTGAAGAATCGAACAAAGCAATAGAATTATTACTAAAGGAAGATTTAAGTGTATTGGATGATACATTAATGAATGAAATATACAAAATCAAGATTTTCAACCATGTAAATCTTTATGAATATGCCGATGCTGCTAGTGCAAGCAAATTTGTGCAGGAGAATTATTCGAATCTGAATGATTCAGTTCAGTTAGAGAATTTAGCCAATGAATATAAAATATGGAATGCTTTGGCGGGTGCGCCAAAGCAACAAATTGTGAAAGCAGAAGATGTTCGTATTCCAATGAATCGAGACAAAGTAGGGTTATTTAATATAGATGTTGATATAAATACCATTACGAAAAACTTCATTTTTGATACAGGAGCTAATTTCTCAGTAATTTCAAAATCGCTGGCAGAAAAAATGGGAATTGAAATTATAGACGTAGATTTTTTTGTCACAGCAGCTACAGGTAAAAAGGTGAAAAGCAGCCTGGCAATCATCGATAAGCTTTCAATTCAGGGTTTAGTTTGTAGAAATGCAGTTTTCTTGGTTTTTGATGATGAATATATCTCATTTCCGCAGATTGATTATTATGTGAATGGAATTATCGGGTTCCCAATAATTGAAGCTTTAGATGAAATCAGAATAAACAAGGAGAATGAAATAACTGTGCCCATAGAACCCAAACAATATACATATCAGAATTTTGCTTTAGATGGTCTTATGCCAATAATTGCTGTGAAATATGAAAATGATACGCTAATCATGCATTTCGATACAGGAGCAGCAAGTACAACTTTGTACAGCCCATTCTATGACAAATATAAAGATGAAATAACTCAGAAATACGAGTTACAGAAATTTAGTTCAGCCAGCGCAAGTGGTGCTGTTGAGTTTGAAGTATATATTGTGGACAGTATTATTTTAAGCGTAGCCAACTCATCTGCAACGTTACAAAAATTACAACTTCATAAAGACAGAATCGGAAATAAATCATCGAACTTTCATGGCAATTTCGGTCAAGACTATATTAAGCAGTTTGATGAGATGATTATTAGTTTTAAAAGCTCCTCTTTATTGTTTAAATAGAATTGGTCGGGTAAAAGAATGTTTGCTTTTGCTCTATCTGAATGAGTAGTTTTTGTTCGTTGATCTAATCAATTTAGATTTATATTTGTTGCTTTAGTAAATTAAAATTGTACACGCATGAAAGTAACAATATCATCTACATTTGATTCAGGAAACATTGAAGTAGTAAATGTTGAAAACACTCAAAATATTCAACTTAACATACGAAAAGATACCAACTCAGACTTTTTACAATGGTTCTATTTTCGCATGCAGGGAGCAAAAGACCAAAAGTGTAATATTCATTTAATGAACGCTAAAGATGCGGGCTATCCTGAAGGATGGGACAATTATCAGGCGCGTGCATCATACGATCGCGAAGAGTGGTTTCAAATTCCAACTAAGTATGAAAATGGCGTGTTGAGCATGGATTTTACACCGGATTTTGATTCGGTTTATATTGCCTATTTTGCTCCATTTACTTATGAGCAGCATTTGGATTTAGTGAATAATGCACAACTTTCTCCAATCTGTGATCTGGAGCATTTAGGTGAAACTGTTCAAGGTCGGCCCATTGACTTTTTGAGAATTGGTGATGATGATCCCAAAAAGAAAAAGCTTTGGGTTATTGCTCGGCAACATCCGGGTGAGGCAATGGCAGAGTGGTTTATGTTAGGTCTTATCAGCAGATTAATAGATGAGGAAGATGCAGCTGTTGCCAGTTTGCTTCAAAAAGCGAATTTTTATATCGTCCCCAATATGAACATTGATGGCAGTATTCTTGGAAATTTAAGAGTAAATGCCAACGGAATTGATTTTAACCGAGAATGGGCAGAGCCAAGCATCGAAAACAGTCCTGAAGTGTTTTATGTGAAACAAAAAATGAAGGAAACAGGCATGGACTTCATGCTCGATGTGCATGGCGATGAAGGCCTACCTTATGTATTTATTTCTGGCATTGAAGGTATTCCATCTTTTGATGAGAAGTTACGTAATTTGACCGATCAGTTTATGGCAAACTGGAAAATGGCTAACCCTGACATTCAGGATGTGCATGGTTACCCTAAAAACGAACCGGGTAAAGCCAATTTAAAAATTTGTTCTAAGAACATTGGCGAAGAATTTAAGTGTCTTTCTCAAACTCTGGAAATGCCATTCAAGCAAAACGATAATATTCCGGATCTTGAGTATGGTTGGTCACCGGAGCGATCAATAAAACTGGGGGAATCGCTTGTGAACACTTTACTTAATATGGTTGATGATTTTTAATGGTATAAAAGCAAGATGATATAAAACTAAAGGAGGCTGAATTTCAGCCTCTTTTAGTTTTACTAGTTCTTATGTTTTTTATCTGCTTCAGTCAGGTCATACTCCACTAGTTTAGCCTTAGGAATAACTTTTTGAATTTCTACTAAAGCTTTTTCAGCAGGTTCTTTTGTGTTATAAAAACGATAGACAATTACACGTTTGTTGTCATTGCTATCTCTAACAACTAATTGGTGAGGCACATCTATTCCCAGCCACATATATTTAAATGCATCGCCTTCTTCTTCAATATCTTTGGGTAAATTTTTCAACTGCATGTTTAATTCTTCATCTGCGAAAATAGAATCAGATTCTATATCAGGTACGCCAATGTAATAAAGCTTATCAAATTCAGTCTCTGTTAAGGTAGAAATATTAGAGGTGATTTTTTCGACTACTTTAGCAAATCTTGAATGGTTATAATCCGCAGTAAACTTGTTGTGAAATTCAATTTCAGTAGCTCCAGGCCAGGCAGAAACATCATAATTTCCTACAATGTACTGTTCATAATTTCCCGTTACTCTGTGCACATCTGTTAATGGGTATAGTGCATATCTCAGGAACTCAACTACTTTTTTATTGTATTTGTGTCCTGGGTATTTTGTGAGCATTTTTTCTGCCAATGGAATAATTTCCATTTCTTCGCTGATATCATAGTACGGGTATTCTGAACCATGGGTAGATGCATCGAGATTCTTAATTTTATTAAATAAAACATAGGGTTCGTCTGCCACTTTTTCTATTACACTTTCAAATATTGGAGCCTGGTCAAGATTCCCAAACATGCCTTCTGCTTCAACTAGTTGTATGCCCAATGCTTCAAATTCTTCATAAAAGCGATAACCTTCTTCCATGTACATGTAAAATTCATCTGAATTGTTCAATAAATACATCAAACTATCACGCATCTTCAGGGCTATTTCAACTTCATCTAATGATTTCATTTCATCTTGCGAATCAATGGCTTTTTTTAATCCATTTAATTGCTCAAAAATGAGATCTCGGTTTTTAGTTAAAATTTCATCTAACTTTTTTTCAAGTGCTGGTTCTTCAAACTCTATCTCTTTGGGTTCAGTTGTTTCTGACTCGCTTGTTACAGTTTCGGTAGTGTCTTTTACAATGGTGTTTTTATCGTTTTTAGTATCTACTTTCTTGCTGTTGCAGCTAAATGCTAACGTTACCGTAATGGTAAATACAATTAGCAGTTTTTTACTTTTCATTATGCATGTTTTTTAGTGTTTCTCAAAGTTATGATTAGAATGTTTATGAGCAAAAAAACTGAACTTTTTTCAACAATTCTGGCCGTTTTTACTTTAATAAGTATCATATAAACATATTAAATATGAAGTCTACTTTAACTCTACTATTTTTAATATTTACTTCATTCTTATTCGCCCAGGTTCCTGTGGGATCTTATGAAGGAGGCCTAAAACTTGCTTACGATAATGATACTAAAACCGTAACCGGTTACTTTGAAAGTCATTCCGGATTTGACCAAAACACAGGTGCTCCAAGGTTTTCTTGTGTTTTTTACTTGAAAGGGACTTTTACCGAAGGTATTGGTGATATTGTAACCTATTATCCAGGTGATGAGGAAGGTGCGATCAATGGTAAACTGAAATTTTATGGTGATGGCATAGTTTCCATTAAACTGGATGACGATCATGGTGGGTGTGCCAATGTGCAGGTCTTTTCTGATGCATTTCAGCAGTTTCAGTTTTCAAAACTGGAGGAGTGGAAAGCTATTAAATATGTGAAAGCAGACAAAGCCTATTTCCATAATGAAAAAACAGATGCATCTAAGCGAAAAGCTTATGTGCTGCAAAATGATATCGTTTATATAGAAAAAATCGAAGGTGATTGGATGTATTGTGCATTTATCGGAAAATCTACAACTAAGGGTTGGATCAAGAAAAGTGAGTTGAATGATTGAAATAATACGTTATGTATTTTAGTTCATAATAAAATTCATTCACATCATATATACATATCCATTAAGGGTTACCTGTGTCTTTTTATAACATAGGTTATTCTGTTGTAATAAGCCATTTGTTTAGAATTCACACAGGGTGTATTTATGGCGCTGAATAAGAGGATATTATCCTTTTATCTTTTATTAAACTTAATTTGTATAAATCAGGCTTTATTTTGTCGGAGGTTTTGGTTGTTTGTCATTCGGAATATGTCGTTTGTCGATTTTAGTTGGTTGACATCTTATTATTTAGGAACTTATTTCTGAAATCTTGGGTTATCATTGTTATGTATAAGTATATCAACCAACCTATTAATAATTTAATATCGTGTATTATGAGA
Organism: Salinivirgaceae bacterium; assembly: GCA_002869335.1. Classification (GTDB taxonomy): domain Bacteria; phylum Bacteroidota; class Bacteroidia; order Bacteroidales; family Salinivirgaceae; genus Salinivirga. Next base: position 5,677 of record PKTE01000125.1, read on the forward strand.
AAATTATCTATTCTATTTAGGGCAGTTTTGTCTGTTTTATTCTTTGTAATTATTGCGTTTAATGCAAATGCACAGGACTGGACAGCACAAAAATCTAGTTTGTATTATATTGGAACAGAAGGTAAGGTTTACATGGAGCCAGATTACAATGCCATGGCTGTTTATTTTGAATCGAATGTAACAGCTGAAGCGGGTTCTGTGCTTGAGGAAAATCTTCGTTCTAAAAATGCTTCAAATCTTGAAGTACATTTAATGAATTTGAAAGGAATGATTCGCGTTAAGACAAGCTCAAACCTTGAGTCTATAAAGACATTAGAAGGCAGACAGCAATTTCTTAACAATACTCAATTGAGAAGCAACGGTGCTTATGATGTATTACCAGCATTTACAGTTGCCGATAAACAAGCCTGGTTTACTCAGCGGGTTACATTGCGCTTGATTGATGGAATATCTCTTGATGATGTGGCTGATGTCATGGAGAAGTATGATGCACAGTATATTAAGAATATTATTAATGACAATACATACTTATTAAGTGTTCAAAATATTGAGAACCAATTGCCTTTGATTCAGGAATTGAATGACATGGGTGTATTAGTATGGGGACAGCCTGATTTTAAAATGGAAATTAAAAGATCAACCACAGATCCTATGTATTCTGATCAGTGGCATCTAAATAACACTGGTGGTTCTATTGATGGCAAAGCATTAGTTCCTGATATTGATGTAGATGCACCTGAAGCATGGGCCATTACAACAGGTTCCTCAAATATTACAGTTGCAGTTATTGATGATGGTATTGAGCCTCACGAAGATTTACCAGCGCTTTTACCTGGTTATACTCCTGTAAATGGCGGTGATGGAACTCCTGCTTTGAGTGATGATGGACACGGACAACAAGTATCCGGACTTATTAGTGCACAGCATAATAATATTGGTGTGGCTGGTATTGCTCCTGGAGCCCGTACTTTCAGTGTAAATATATTTGCTCCTAACACTACAAATGCTGATGTGGCAGAAGGTGTTGTTTGGGCTGTAGATCATGGCGCTGATGTGCTTTCAAACTCATGGGGTTTTGGTTCTTGTACATATAATGATCCAGGTATTACAGATGCATTTGCATATGCTGCTACACAGGGTCGTGGAGGTTTAGGTTGTATAATTTTAATTGCTTCTGGTAATGATTTTCAAAGCTGTGTAAGTTATCCTGCTAATCTTCCAACTGTAACTGCAGTTGGTGGTATTTCAGGTGATGGTGAAAGAAGTATGTTTAGTAATTATGGTCCCGCTTTGGATATTGTATCACCAAGTGATGATGACTGGCAAAAAGTAGGTCGCACATACTATCCAACAGGAATTCATGGATTGAGAACAATTGATCGTGAAGGTAGTGCAGGATGGTATTCTGGAAACTATAGCGAAGCATTTGGCGGAACATCTGGAGCAACACCTCAGGTTTCTGCTGTGGCTGCATTGGTACTTTCTGTAAATTCAAGTTTGACAAAAGCTGAAGTAGAAAATATTCTTTATTCAACTGCTAAAGAGGTGGGCGATGCAAATGAATATGGTGCCGGACTAGTAAGTGCATACGGTGCAGTTACTGCGGCTCTTGGTGGCGGTGGTGGAGACACTGAAGCTCCAACTGCTCCAACTAATCTTGCATCGTCAAATATTACAACAAGTAGCTTTACATTATCATGGTCAGCTTCAACTGATAATGAGGGTGTAACAGGTTATGATGTATTCCAGAATGGTGCTGCTATTGGAAGTACTGCAAATACTTCATATAATGTAAACGGTTTAGCTTCTGCTACAACATATAGTTATTATGTTAAAGCTAAAGATGCAGCTGGAAATGTTTCCGCTGCAAGTAGTACACTTAATGTAACTACGCAGGAAGAATCACAAACAAATACACCTCCAGTTGCTGATGCAGGTGGACCATATTCTTGTGACGAAGGAACAGCAATTACTTTTGATGGATCAGGTTCATTTGATGCTGATGGTGATGCATTAAGCTACAGCTGGAACTTTGGTGACGGAGCAACTGGTACAGGCGTTTCTCCAACACATACTTATGTAGCAGCAGGATCTTATACCGCAACATTGACTGTAAGTGACGGAACAGATTCTGATCAGGCGACTGCCAGTGTAACTGTTAATGCTGTTAGTGGCGAAGATCAGCCAATGATTAGTGCAGTTTCTGTTTCAACAAGTAAAGCAGGTCCATGGACAAAACTTGCCGGTACTATTACAATTACTTCTGGTGGTCAACCATTAGTAAATGCCTATGTTAATGCTGCATGGTCAGGCGATTTCAGTGGGTCGGCATCAGGGTATACAAGTGCTGATGGTACCATATCATTCAGTGAAAAATCAAAAGGAGGATCGGCATTTACCCTTACCATTTCTGATGTAACACTTGCTGGATATTATTGGGATATTGATAATAGTCAGGTGTCTGCTTCAACAGGAGGAACTACTATGTTTGGTGCACAAATGTTAGCCGATGAATTAACTTTTAATGTGTATCCAAATCCTGTGAGCACTGGAATGATCAAGGTAGTTGTTCCAGAACTGGAAAATGCAACGAAAGCAGTAATTTACCAAATCAGCGGTAAAGCAGAAATTATTACAGAACTTAC
>PKTE01000020.1 GCA_002869335.1 Salinivirgaceae bacterium
AGCCGTGTGATGGGATTAGCTATTTTACTTGCCATTGTGATTTTGATTATTGCACTTCGCTCTGTTTGGGGTTTAATTGTTCCCATTTTATCAGCCATTAGTTCAATGATTGTGATGTACGGTGTAGTTGGCTTTATCGGCTATCATGTTGATAATATGGTGCTCAGTTTTCCATTTTTAATCGGATTTGCAGTTTCTATTGCCTATTCCATACACCTATTCAGTTTTTATAAACGTCATTTCAGAAAGCATGGGCACCGAAGAGAAGCCATTGTGTATTCTTTTGGTGAAGTAGGTTGGGGTGTTTTGTTTACAGCTCTTACAACTATTACAGCATTGCTTAGTGCCTTATTTATACCAGTAAAAACTGTGCGTTTTATGGGACTGTCAACTGCTGGTATTGTTGCGGCCACATTCATCATTGTAATGATATTAACTCCTGTTTTACTAAGCTTTGGAAAGAATAAAAAGCAGCATCCAAAGTATTTGAAAAATAAGCATTCAAAATTTGAAAATCGCCTTTACAACCTTGGAAATTGGATTTTAGATAATCCGCGAAAGATTTTTGTTAGCTATCTGATAATTATGGGATTTCTAAGTTGGGGACTTACTAAAATTACAGTAGATACCAATTATAAGAAAACACTTGGTACAAAAGTACCCTATGTGAAAAATATAGTTGCCATAGCTGAAACTGAGCTGGGCTCATTGTATTCATACGAAGTAATGATTGAACTGCCTGAAGCCGGTATGGCAAAAGATCCTGAAGTGCTACATAAACTTGAGTTATTAGAATCAAAAGCTCAGGAATCTGAAATGACGAAAAAGACAAATTCAATTTTGGATGTAGTGAAAGACATGAATATGGTGTTAAATGAGGATAATCCAGCGTATTATAAAATACCAGACAACAGCGATTTGGTAGCTCAAATGCTATTGTTGTATGAAAATGCCGGTGGTACAGAAAGTGAATATTGGGTTGATTATGATTATAAGTATTTACGCTTATCGGTACACTTATAGGATATGCAAGTGAAAAAAATGACTAAAGATTTTAATGATATAAGTCATTATGCCAAAGAACTATTTCCAGAATCAGATATAAACATAGTAGGATCTATTCCTCAATTCATTAAAATGATTGGCTACATTACTAATGGTCAGATTGTTTCATTTGGCATTGCCATGTTCGTTATTGCTTTGCTTATGATGATTGTTTTCGGAAGTGTAAAAACCGGACTTATTGCATTAATACCGAACCTTACACCAGCTTTGGTCATAGGAGGAATAATGGGATTTGCTGATGTGCCATTGGATTCTTCAACAGTATTGATTATGCCTATGATTTTAGGATTGGCAGTTGATGATACCATTCACTTTATCAATCACAGTAAGCTGGAATTCCTTCGTACAAGAAATTACAGGGAAAGCATTTTGCGCTCAATACGTTCAGTAGGAGTGGCGCTTGTCTTTACTACACTAGTGTTAAGTGCAAACTTTTTAACATACATGACTTCAGAGGTTAAATTTTACTTCTTCCTGGGTTTATTAGCTATAGCAGGTATGATTTCTGCCCTTTTTGCAGATTTCTTCATTACACCATTGCTATTAAAACGCTTTAAGGTTTTTGGAAAGGAGAAGTAAATCTTTTTTCATAGTAGTAGTTTAATAGATCTGAGGAGGCTGTTGGGGTTATCAGTCTTCTCTATTTTTCGAAAGAAATCATTAATTAATAAATACCATGACTAAATCTCAAAATACCTGTCCATGCCCAAACCTTGATTGTCCCAACCATGGCAATTGTAAAAATTGCACCAGTCGCCATTTGAGAATTGGAAAATTAAACTATTGTGGTTTCTATTCCATTTTACCTGAGTTGGAAAAAGCTATAAATTCAGATCCTGATTCACCCACAGCCCAAATCATTCAAAACAGAATAGAGCGACAAACAAAAGCTTACAGCAAAAGAAAGAATCAATTTGATCTTACCGAAAATATGGCACAAGAACTCCGGGCAAAGAAATCAGAGGAGAGTGAGTATTAGAGGACTTCAAATCACTACAAAATAGGACAACTCACCACATAAAACCGAGAGTTTTATCCTTTGATTGTATTTTTAATAAAACATTTAACAGGAAAGCATTAAACTGTATGAAACTCAATATGAACATAAACGATATCTCCCAAACGGCACTGTTAACATTGCAATGTCATGCAGCTGATGCTGAATCACAATCTCCAATTTTGAATGATAAAAGTGCCGTTGAAACCTTAAATACATTAAAAACGGAACTAATACATGAGGATAAAGAGTTGCATAAGAAGCTATTTCATAGCAAATTGAAGAAAAGTTTAGTTACGCATATTGCATTGCGAGCGAAGCAATACGATCACTACATAACCGAATTTATAAAATCACATCCCAATGTAACAGTGGTGAATATAGGGTGTGGATTGGATAATCGTTATGATCGCGTTAATAACGGGACAATCCAATTTTTCGATATCGATTTACCGGATATTATGTCCATAAAAAGCCAACTGATCCCGGAAACTGACAATTATTTTCAACTCTCACAATCTGTATTTGATATGGACTGGATTGAAAAGATAAATACCGAACATGTGATGCTTGTGGCCGAAGGTGTATTTATGTATTGTAAAGAGCAGGATGTAAGATGCTTATTTTCAGCACTTAAAACGAAGCTGAATAATCCTCACATAGTTTTTGAAGTTTTTAGCTCCAAATGGCTGAAAGGCTGGAAACAAAAATTGATGAACTTCAAGCTTCGCAAACAATTGAAATTTGAAAAGGGAGCCGCATATCAATTTGGAATAAAAGACAGTGATGAAATTGAGAATTGGTCAGAAAACTTCAAGTTGTTGGAAGACTGGTCATACTTTGATGTTATAAAGCCCAATTCAAGCGACTTTCTGAGAAAAATTCAGTGGACGGTATATTATGTAATAAAATAATTTATAAACCCTTAAAAAAAACACAATGAAAAAAAACATTTTTATAGCATTATGCATTTTCATAAGCAATATTATTTTGGCTCAAAATACAATTGAACAGAAACTATCTGAGTTATTAACTATAAATAAAACTCCAGGAATAAACTTTTCAATCATTCACTCAAACAATGTGCAGGAGAATTATTCTGCCGGGTATGCTGATATTGAGAAAAAAGAAAAAATGACCCCTAAACACTGCATGTTTTCAGGTAGTATTGGTAAAACCTATGCCATTGCTGTTATTGCACAATTGGTTGATGAAGGATTAATCGACTTGAATAAGAAATATATAGAATACTTTCCGGAATTGAACTGGTTGCATAAATTACCAAATATTGATGATTTTACAGTTCTACAATTAATGCAGCATAGATCGGGACTTCCACGTTATGCATTTAAAAAAGATGTTTGGGAAATTGCAAAAAGCGACCCAAACAAAGTTTGGACATACAAAGACAGGTTATCATTTGTTTTTGGCGATAGTGCTGTCCACCAAGCCGGTGATGGATTTGCCTATTCCGATACCGGCTATCTTTTGTTGGGTATGTTAATTGAGAAAATCACAAACAAACACTACTATGATGTTATTGAAGAAAGAATCCTTACCCCTCTTGAGTTAAAGAATACCTATGCTGCAAAAAACAGAAAATATCCCAACGCATCAAACACGTATTCGAAAGAAGAAATCTTTCAAATGCCTGGACCAGTGTTTGTAAACGGAAAATGCAAGTTTAATCCACAGCTCGAAAATGCTGGAGGAGGTTTCGTAAACACTGCTGCAGATTTAGCAAAATGGGCAAAACTTTATTACAATGGAGTACCATTTTCTGATTCTATGAAAAACATTATTCAAACCATAAGCCCTGATGGAAAAAACGTATATGACGGATGGCACTGCGGGGCAGGAATTTTTATACTGGAAACCAAATTTGGCCGTGCATATGGACATACCGGATTAATGGTCGGAACAAGATCAATCATGCTATATTTCCCTGAATTAGGAACATCTGCAGCGCTCCAAATGAACACCGACAAACCAGATGGAGACTTAGGATTGCTTGGAAATCTGGAAGTTTTAATGGAACTTACAACTAAACCCAATTATGAAAAACAATGAAAGCTGCAGTAATCATAAAACATGGAAAGCCTGAAGGAATAGAAATACAGGAAGTAGAAAAACCTTCGGTAAAAAAGGATGAAATACTGGTAAAAATAATAGCATCGACTGTCACTGCAGGTGATGTAGCCCTCAGAAAGCAGTCTTTCATGCAATTTTTGATGTTTTGGCCTCTCGCCCGTTTGCTATTTGGTGTGAAAAACCAACGCAAGAAAATCCTGGGTCACGAGTATTCTGGCATTGTTGAGACAATTGGTGATAACGTGACCAAGTTCAAAGTTGGAGATGTAGTTTTTGGCACAACCGGTTTTAAAGGTGGAGCACAAGCTGAATATATTACTTTGCCAGAAAACAGTATTATTTCTTTTAAACCGGAAAACATTAGTTTCGAAGAAGCTGCAGCGGTCCCAATTGGAGCGATATGTGCATTACACTTACTAAAAAAGATCGATATTCATCCTGTCGACGAAGCTATGATATATGGAGCTTCGGGTAGCATTGGAACATATGCTGTACAATTAGCAAAATATTTTGGTGCAAAAGTAACCGGAGTATGTAGCACACAAAACATTGAGTTGGTGAAATCTCTCGGAGTTGATGAGGTGATTGATTATAAAAAGGAGAAAATTAAAGCCATCGATAAAAAGTATTCGGTCATTTTTGATACCGTTGGTAAATTTCCAAAGGCGGTAGCAAAAAAGATTTTATTAAAGTATGGAAGACATATTTCCACGCACTCTTCACCGGTAAAAGAAGAACAGGAATATTTAGATCTTATTCAAAAGCTTACTTCAGCTGGAACCATAAAGCCGGTGATCGATAAAACATATCCATTGGAGAATATCATGGAGGCACATTCTTACGTGGAAACAGGTCGAAAAAAAGGAAATGTAATCATTAAAATTGCGTAAAAGTAAAATCCTAAAACAAAATAAACATGCCACTTAAATTTGAAGAAGAAATTATTCATTGCAGGGTAGGTGATTTTGTAAAAGTAAAAAACATTCGTTTGTTTGGTACAAATGAAGAAATTGGATTCAAATTAGGTGAAATTGCCAGAAATCAGCACGCTGTTTCCAGAACTAAAAATGCAGATACATTAAAAAACAGGCTACAAAAAAAGTATCTGAAAAGCAACTATCCAGTTCATTACAGCAGAATGAAAGGCCTGGCCAAAGCTTACGGTGAAGATATTGAGAACACAGCATATGATTTTACTTGTTTTGGCAATCCATTGGGTATTAATGCGTGTTCAGCGGTATTTTATCCGCCGAAATTTACTGAAATAAATACCGGAATATTGAGTCGGAATTTGGACCTCCCACTTATTTCATTTTCAGAAATGATCACATCACGAAACGTGGAAAATGATCCACCTGCGATGTCAAATGTATATGTGGTCGAATTGTATCCTGATCAAGGTTATTCATCTTTGATAAATTTAAGTTTTAAGTTGTATGGTCTTGGATTGGATGGGATTAATTCTGAGGGTCTTGCAGTAACGCATTTATATGCAGACAGTGTGAATGCAAACTCTTATAAGTCAAGTCTTGAGTACGGAATTGGGATAAATGAAATGCTTACAGTTCAGTTTTTACTCGATAACTGTAAGAATGTAGGTGAGGCAAAAGAGTTGTTATTGAGCAACAAACATTTCTATTTAATACTCCCAACGCATTTTCTCATTGCCGACAAATATGGAAATTCATTTGTATGGGAGCATTCGCCGGAACACAACAAGGAATTTATTATAGACAACAATTCTGAAATTCAAATTATCACAAATTTCCTATTGCACCAATATCCGAATTCAAATGATTTCCCACAAAGTAAAGATAAGTCTTGTCCATTTGATAGATATAAAACTTTAGAGAATGCAATCAGAAGTAATGATGGAAAATTTTCGTTAGACAAAATGAAAGCGATTAACTCCAAAGTATTTATTTCAAATGATATGTACGCTGAAAGACCGATTTCTCCAAAGAAGACAATCTATCATAATATTTATGATACGTCCAATAAATCTATGGAGATATCTTTTTATCAAAAAAATGAGAGTAATCAACAATTGAGAACGGAATATATTGAGTTTAAGTTAAAATAAGTATTTATTATGGAATTAAAAGAAGTTTTTAAGAACAGACGATCAATTCGGAATTTCAAAAGCGAACCGATTGATATGGAATTGATTCAGAGACTAATACAGGATAGCATTTTGGCACCTAATGCAGGAAATGAGCAGCCCTGGAAATTTATAGTTGTAAGTAATCGTGACTTAATCAACCGAATCTCAGATGATTGTAAGCATAATTTCTTGCAGTTTATTAAGGCTAATCCAACTTCTCCTGCCAAAAAATATGAAAAAATGCTGAGTAACGAGTCTTTCAATATTTTTTACCATGCCCCAGTAGTTGTTTACATTTTGGGTAATGCCGGAAAAAGGAATCTTGTGGCTGACTGTTCACTGGCAGCAAGCTACTTGATGATGTCCGCCACCGATAAGGACTTAGGAACTTGTTGGGTGAATTTTGGCATGTACATCAAAGATTCGACTATCCGAGAAGAAATGGGATTGAATGATGATTTGCAAATTGTAGCGCCAATAGCTTTAGGTTATCCTGAAAAAATTCCCGGAATACCGGTAAGGAAAGAACCGCAGATTTTAAAGATCATAGAATAACTTTTCTATGATTTTAATTGAATCAATATTAGCTGGTATTTGGGCTACATTCTATATGGACTTCTTTGCAGGAATCCTGGCAAAAAGGAAACTAATATATCCTTTTGTAACAGCTGAAGAGATGGGGCGTTGGTTTGTTTATCTTATTAAGGGTAAGATTGTTTATAAGGATATTCACAAAACAAAACCTGTAAAAAATGAAAAAAGCTGGTATTACTTCTCTCATTATTTCATTGGTGTATTTTTAGCTGGCGTTTTCTTTCTTTTGACATCTTATTCTGGATTTATTAGTGAAAATCCATTAAGTGCTTTAGTTTTTGGAATATTGACAATTATTTTTCCCTGGTTTTGGCTTTTGCCAAGTATTGGCTTAGGATTTATAGCCAAGAAATCAAATGAACAATTCCGCATCATAAAAACAAACCTTATAAATCACACCAATTTCGGAATTGGACTGTTTTTGTGGGCTATTCTTTTTCATGATTATTTATAGCAATATTATCTCTCTTATTTTTTCTTTTAAATAGTTTCCGAAATTTACTCTTGATAATCAGAATTAACTCCTTACCCAGAAAGAATAGCGAACCATAAAATAGAACTTCTCCGGCAATAAAAATCCCTAAAATTACACCAGCTGTTTGTGCAGTATCTAAATCAAGCTTGCTACCAATTACAGCACCAATACCGGGGGAACCCACAATTAGGATATAACTAATAATTTGCACCACAAACATGGCCTTTTTGAAAGGTGTATTTACCAAGTCTTTAAGTGTCCGTGTTTGTGTTTTTTTGTTTTCCGGGTTTTCCACAGGGTGATATTTATGCATTTGTAAATATAAGTGCTTTTATGACAAACTATATGAAGTAATGTTTATCCAGAATAATAACTGATTATTTATTCCCTACAAAAAATGACCTTTTACTACATCTTTTAGTTCAACAGGTTATTTGCGCCTTAAATTGCATTCAAAAATGAAAGCTCTAATTTCATTAACTTGCATTCTAATAATGAGTTCATGTTGTTTTGGAGCTCAATTGAAAAAAGATACGATGTTTATACAAACCAATGATAATGTAAAATTATATGTGGAAACCTTCGGGAATTCAGCAAACGAAACTTGTTTGTTTATTTCCGGAGCAGGAGCCAATAGTTCCTTTTGGTCTTCAAGGCTGTGTAATAGCATAGTGCAAAATGGATTTTTTGTCATTAAGTATGATCATCGCGATTTTGGGTATTCTTCTAAAATCAATTGGGATGAACAACCTTATGATTTCATGCAATTGGTTAAAGATGCCATAACTATTTTGGATTCATTGGGAGTGGAGAAAGCCCATGTTGTTGGACATTCTATGGGTGGCTTTATTGTGCAATTATTGGGAATTCATTATCCTGAACGCTGCCACTCAATTACTTCAATTTCTGCATCCACAAATTCACCTGATGTACCAATGCCGCCACCTGAAACCTGGAAGATTTTTTTGTCCCAAAAACCACAA
>PKTE01000018.1 GCA_002869335.1 Salinivirgaceae bacterium
CATTTCCATCGTTACCATTTCAACGAATGAACTTTCCTCTTTAATTCGTTCGTTGAGTTCTCTGATGTTGGTTGTTGTATCCATAAATTCAGATTTTGTATTTCTATAGTTTTTCAGACACAAAAGTAACGCATTAGTTTAGGAAGTGGTGCGGATTTAAAACTAATTTTAACCAAATTTTAACGGGTTATTTGTTTGGGATTATGGTTGTTGAATATGGTATTTTAATGTGGCAAGTCGGAATCCGGCTTGGTAATTCTTATTTTGTCCATTCCAAAAACTTTAACTAATCTTGTAATAGCGTTAAAATAGTTGAACAATGCGATATTTCCTTAGCTTAGCATACGACGGAACAAACTACCACGGTTGGCAAATTCAACCCAATGCTATTACTGTGCAACAGGTTATTAACGAAAGTATTGGGAAAATTCTCAGAGAAGATATTAACGTTGTAGGCTGCGGGAGAACCGATACAGGTGTGCATGCAAGCTACTATGTATTGCATTTTAATGTTGAGTCTCGGATTGCTGATTTTGGAAAGTTTCTCTATCATTTGAATGCGGTTTTACCTGCTGATATTTCGGTGTATGAGATGCTGGAGGTGGATGAAGAAAAACATGCACGGTTCGATGCAGTAGCAAGAGAGTACCACTATTTTTTTACAAAAAAACACCATCCGTTTTTGAATCGCTTTACTCGCAGACTTATCCAAATGCCTGATGTAGACCTTTTAAAAGCTTCAGCAAATATCATTCAGCAAAATACTGACTTTGAAAGTTTTTGTAAAGCGCATGCAGCTAATAAAACCAATATTTGTCACGTTACAGAAAGTGAGTGGATTGAAACTGAAGATTTGTTAGTTTATAGAATCAAAGCCGACCGTTTTTTACGTAATATGGTGCGAGCATTAACCGGAACTATGTTGGAAATTGGACTTGGTAAAAGAAAGATTGATGAATTACAATCAATATTTGACGCTAAAGACCGCCGAAAAGCGGGCATGTCTGTGGAACCTGAAGGGCTTTTCTTGACAGGTGTGTGGTATGAAGGTGTAGGTTTTGAAAAACAGTGGAAGTTGCCGTTTTATATTAAGTAAATAGTATATAATGAAGGTTGTTTTTCTAATTTTCGGCTTAATTTTTTCATCCGTGTCATTTGCGCAATCTGACTCTTTGTTTTCATGTGCGTGCGAACCGGATTCTTTGAATTATTTTCCTATTTTGGAAAAATACCCACAATATCCTGGTGGAATAGAAGAGATGTTTAAGTTTATCGGTGATAATATAGAATATCCTAGGGAAGCTGTTGATAAGGGAATTGAAGATAAAGTGTTTGTTTCTATGTGTGTTAGAAATACTGGTGTAGTAACAGACATCAAAATGGATAGAGGACGTTATAGTATCTTATATGATGAAGCGTTGAGGGTTGTTTCAAAAATGACAAAATGGGAACCTGCTCTACAAAATGGTCGCAATGTTTGTTGCAAAGTAACTATCCCAGTTAAATTTGAACTTGGAAATTCATATGAAAAATGAAAACTATGAGAAATCTAACAATCCTATTTCTTTCATTACTTACGGTAATTAAGCTGTCAGGTCAGGATGATTTGCAATTTAAATTCGATTCCATTATTCAAGAAGCCAATACCCTTTATAATTACGAAAAAGCAGCTTGGAATGCCTCTGATTTGTTGAAGGAAGGACTTAAGGCTGGTGTTGAAATTGGAGGTTACGTGGCTTATCATAAGAACGATACAGTAATAGTTGTTTATTCAGATATAAATCAGGTAATGAGTATTGCAAAATTTCGTTTTCTGAATTCAAACCTTACTGAACCCTTTGAAATGAATTTTGATGCTGAAGTATTAAATGATGCAGAATATGAGTTTTTTAGTATGAAGCAGAAAATCTTAAATAGTATTATTTATGGTGAATACGAAATCTCTATTCCTGAGGGTTATAATCCTAATTTTATACTAATTAAAGGTCAAGATGAGTATAGCTTTTATATAATTATGGGGGCTACAAAGGCTGGGGTAATTCCATTTGGGAATGATTATTTATTTACAACTGACAATGATGGAAATATAATGGAAAATAGAAAATTTCATACTAATATAATTCCTACTTTTTCTAAATATGAAGATTTAGGAACCGTGACATCTGCTATGCACTCACATATCAAAAGTACACCCTATATTACTGCAACCGATATCTGTACTTTTCGACTTTATGCTCACTTTACAGATTTAGTTGAGTTTAAAGTTTATTCTACTGCTCTGGGTATAACAATGAAGTATGATTTGGAGAAAAACAAAATCGAATTGGTAGAGTAAATTTTTCCTTTTTTAGAAAAATAATGTCTAAAAAGCTAATTTACATATTCATATTAAACCTTTTGATAGCATGTAATGCCGGCGAAAGATCTTTAATAGTTGCTTTCACCGGCGATGTAAATCTGGATAGAGGTGTAAATGACCAACTTCGGTTATATGGTGACAGTTTATTGATCAACTCCTTTTCTTTCTTACAGAAATCAGATTTTGTTGTAATTAATTTAGAGGGTACACTTACCGATTCCGGAATTAAACAGACTGATAAATATAACTTTAGAGCGAGCGAGGATAAAGCTGTTTTACTTAAAAATGCAGGAGTTACACATGTTTCTGTAGCCAATAATCATATTTTCGATTATGACAAAATAGGTTACGATAATACCGTCAATTCATTGGTTAAGAGCGGAGTAACAACTGTGGGAAATGTGTCTGAACCTGTCATTATATCAAATGGTAAATATACATGTGCTGTATTATCAGCTTCATTGAGTACCCATAACGATTCCCTTCCCATTTCGAACATAGAAGAGTTAAAAGCCAGCGTTAAAAGCTATATGGTTAAATCGACAAAGGTGCCTTTGATTGTATACATCCATTGGGGTTTGGAGTTGCAAAGCACTCCCGAGAAGTGGCAAGCTGAACTGGCTACAGAACTTGTTCAAATGGGAGTGGATGCTATTATTGGGCATCATCCGCATGTAACTCAAACAGTAGAATATATCAATAGTAAACCAGTTTTTTATAGCATAGGGAATTTTATAGCTGATGCCTATTTGCCTGATACAGATTTATCTTACACCGTTGAATTTAGTATTTCAGATAGCATAGAAAAAGTTAGCATTATCCCAATTGAACTTGAGAGATATTTCCCAAAACTATTAACCTTTGATCGTCATATTACTAGCCTTAAAAAGCACATGAAGTTTTCCAATGCTAGTTTATATTATTCAAGGGGTAACTGGATTGTGAAGCAAACAAGAAATGTGGATTTTTCTGAAAATACTGATCTATGGATGATTGCTGAAAACAATACTATTTCAATGATAAAAAAATTGGATGATGATCAATATGCGCTAAGTTTTCAGAAAGATGGATTAGTTGCCAATGTGTTGAGGTTGAATGGTAAACTGTCTGAAATTCAGATTGCTGACATCAATAATGATTCGCAAATTGATATTCTATTAGGAATAAGTAAAAAGGTAAACTTTGATCCTAATTTAAAAAAGAGAATTAATATTTATACCTTTAAACATAATGCATTAGAACCTCTTTGGTTGGGGACAAAGTTTATTGATGATATAGAATCCTTTGATGTGTTAAAAATCAACAAATTAAACTATCTTTCTACAGTTGAAAGAACAGATAATAGTCAACAAATTGAGCGGATCTATGAGTGGGACGATTTTGGATTTGGACTAACAGAATTTAACGATATAAAAAAATGAGAAGACTTCTAATACTTTTATTGTTTGTTGCTGTGACGGCCATCTTAGGTTGTAACGGTAAAACTAAGAAAAATAAAGATGCATCAACGAAAGAGCAAGCGGAGGTTGCGATAAAAGAGGCGACTAAAGATGAAAATGAGGAAGAAAAGAATTGGGTTTTTTATGATGAAAGTAAGAAAGCGTTAATGGCTTATTATGAACTGCTTCATATAAAAGAGTTTTACCAATGGCAAAATTTGGAATTTGCTCCCCCAGAAAAGGTTGAGATGCCTGAGGATTTGTCAGCATTGACATATGAAGAACTCAGATTGTTAAGAAATGAAGTTTATGCCAGAAACGGATACCTTTTTACTGATGGATATTTACGGGGATATTTCAATAAATTTAAATGGTATATGCCCATCTTTGAGGTTGATACTTTTAAGGTCGCATTGAATAATGAAGAGAAAGAGCTTATTGATGCTGTGTTGCAAGAAGAGGCAAATCGCAAGAAGGAAAAAACAGTTGAAAAGAATGGTCTTAACTTATACAATGCTGATTTGATAGCTAATACAAAGCAATTTGAAGAAATCCCTGACGAGATACTAAATGACTTTAAAAAGCAAAACTTTAGCATTGTAGATGCAAACAGATCAATGCCCTTTTTTGTGTATGATCAAAATGCGTATCAATATATTCCTCATTACATTACAACTGATCTCTATCTGTTTATTCTTCATAAATATTTTTCAAGTTTCATTGAGAAATTGGATGAAAACTATTTATCTGTAAAATTGAAGGAGCTATTAAAAAGCACTGCTGCCAAACTAAGTGAAACAAAAAACTCTAAATACCAAGATGCTGTGGAGTGGGCACAAATGTACAATGCAATTGCACTATATGCATTGGGAGATAGCTTGGTAACTTGTCCTGTAAAATATGTTTCCTTATTTAATGAGGAAAAGTTGAAAATAAAAAAACTTGATGGGAATCCATCTTTTATTCCTAATTCATTTGTTGATTATGGGGAGTTGAAACCCAGGGCGCATTATACCAAAACAAATAAATTGAAAAAATACTTTCGTGCATTTAAATGGATAAGTCTCAATGGGATTGATCTCGGAAATGATGAGCAGCTAAAAGGCTTACTCACATTTGCTTACATGATTAAAAGTGACCATATTTTACTGCAGAAATATAAAGATTATGTTGCTACCATTGAAAAATTAGCAGGTCAAGAGGATAATCTCTCCTTTGCTGATATTGTAAATAGTATAGATGGTAATTCGTTAGATGAAGTATTGGTTGAGGAAAGCATTGCCAAAATAAGATCAAGCTTAGAGAATCGAAACAAGGAGAAGATTAAAAAAGTATTTGGAGAATCTTTTCAAACTGAAGAAAGAGATAAAAAAAGAGTTTATTTCTTATCAAGTACATATTCCATAAGTGGAGATATTTTTTCAAAGTTGGTACATGTTGATAGGGAGAATTCCAAACGACCATTCCCAAGAGCTTTAGATGTACCTGCAGTTTTTGGAAATAAAACCGCTGAAAGGATCATCGTAAATGAGTATCGCGATAATGAAAAATGGCCGGAATATTCGCCAAAGTTGGAGCGATTACAAGAGCAATTTTCAAATTTTTCTGATTGGAATCATAATTATGGTTACAAAGGGGTGCAAACTGCATTGTCAGCTTCAGCGGAGAAACACTTTTATCCGGATTTTATGAAAACAGATGCCTATAATCGAAAAGAGTTATCAACTACGTTGTCATCATGGACTCATATAAAGCATGATTTGGTTTTATATCAGGAAAAACCTTTTGCGGCTGAAGCTGGGCAGGGTGGAGGACCAGAACCTCCAATGCATTACAGTTACGTTGAACCTAATATTGATTTTTGGGAATCAGCTATTGGTTTAGTTGAATGGTTGGAAGATTTGTCTTCAAAAGAAGCTACATTTAAGTATGAGCTTAAGAGAATAAAAGAACTTGGCATTCTTCTTAGAAATATTGCAGATAAAGAGTTAAGAGGTGAGCAAATAACTAATGCGGAGTATGATGATCTACATTATATTGGCGGAACAATTGAATATATCTTTTTTGGACTACTTGAAACTGATCATATACCTCAAAGAGAAAACTCAATGGCACTAATTGCCGATGTATATGTGTACAATGGCACAAATCTTAATGTAGCTGTTGGTAATGCTGATGATATACATGTAATTGTCCCAATCAAAGGTGAGTATTATATCGCCAGAGGTTCGGTCTTTTCTTACTATGAGTTTAAAGGAAAAATATATAATGATGAAGAATGGAGAGAAAAGGTTTCTGAACGGAATTTGCCTGACCGACCTGAATGGATTAAACCATTAATTCGAGAGACAAAACCGCTAAATGGTCAAATGCAATTCAGATATGTGGGGCATTAAGGGGAGTATTGTCACAATACAATAATCTAAGATCCCGGATCTCATATCTAGAAATCTAATATCTATATTTGCAACATATGAAAGACAAATACACCGGTGATATAGGGGATTTTGCAAAGATAATTTTATTGAACGAGCTTGCTTCATTAAAGGATATCACCCTTGGTATAAATTGGTACTACAATAATCGTGTATATAGTTATGAGAAAAATCAGGAAGATGGCAAGTATATCCAATATCTTATGAATGATAAAAAAGGTTTGAAAAAATATGAGCCTGATTTGTATCAAAATTTATTGGAAATAGTTCAAAGAGATGAGCGTAAAATTAAAAATCTTTTCGGTCTAATTCATACTGACACTAATTATCATTTCGATGATGAGGTCCCCAATAAGAGTAATCGTGCACAATGGATTGAGGATTCATTACATAAACTTTCTCCAACGAATTTAATCTTTCTGGATCCTGATAACGGTATAAGCTACAACGATACAAATGGCAATGCTAAACATGTGCTTCAAAGTGAGATTGAGCAAATATTTGAGGCTGGGAAATCAGTAGTTATTTATAATCATTCAGATCGTCAAAGGCGTGAGTACTATTTTGGCAAATTCACGACCATTGCAAAAAAGCTTTGCCTGAAATCCACCAAAATATTTATTCTGCGGGCAAGTCTTTTTTCAGCAAGAGATTATGTTTTTTTTCTTCACGAAGGCATTCAAACTGCTGTTGAAGAGAAACTGATTTATATCGAAAAACAATACCCTAATCTATTCAAATTATTGGTGATTCCTAGTTCTAATTGATTGGTATAAAGGATGCCTAACTGTTTCAAAACGTGCATTTTTTTGTGAAACTTTGCAAGCATTTTGAAAAACCTTAAATTAGGGAAATGGTTTTGGTATGCGATGAAAAGTGTGGCTCGTAAAATAAGTAATAGCTTTTCATATAGTATCTTAGTTGATAATTGATTTAAATATAGATAAATAAACCTCAAATCCTTTCTACCAAGGCTTTTGAACTATGGATGTTAATTTATAAACCTTATTATTAAATCGTTATGAAAAATCTATTCATTTTTATTATTGCATTGTTAATGGTTTATTCTTGTGATAATCAAACAGAATTTAGCCAATGGCGTGGTGTAAATCGCGATGGAATATATAATGAAACTAATCTTTTAAAGTCCTGGCCCGAAAATGGTCCAACTTTATTATGGGAAACTGAAGAAATTGGGAATGGTTATGGTTCTCCTACTATTGCCGGAAATACCCTCTATATTCAGGGTGAAATAGACAGCATTGGGTATCTTTTTGCATTTGATTTAAAGGGTAAGTTGCAATGGAAAGTGCCTTATGGTAAGGAATGGACAAAAACCTTTCAAGGTTCGAGAGCCTGTCCAACAGTTGTTGATGATTTAATTTACATATCCTCAGGGATGGGTAGTCTAAGCTGTTTTAATCGAAACGATCAAAAAAAGTTATGGTCAGTAGATTTAAAAGATGACTTTAATGGAAAATATACAATGCATGGTCATTCTGAAGCGCCACTAATTGATGGAGATAAGGTATTTCTTGTTCCCGGAGGCGATGAGCATAATGTGGTAGCATTAGATCGTTTTACGGGAAAACTACTTTGGTCATGTAAGGCTCTCCGTGAAAGACCTGGTTATAACGCTCCATATATGATTAGATTAGAGAAACGACATGTTTTGGTTACATTTACGGCTTATGCTTTATTAGGTATTGATGCAAATGATGGAACTTTGCTGTGGACTCATATTCAAAATAATATTCCGGTTGAAAAACATAAGCTGGGAATGGGTGACACACATAGCAATACGGTTTTATACGATAGCGGCTATATTTATTATGTAGCTGGTGATGGTAACTGTGGAGTAAAGCTTAAATTATCTGATGATGGTACTGAAATTACTGAAGTGTGGAGAAATAGTAGTGTAGACGATTATATGGGAGGCTTTGTAAAGCTTGGAAATTATATTTATACAGGTACAACTCAAATGAGAAGTCTTGTTTCGGTTGATGCTGAAGATGGTTCCATAATAGACACCTTGAAAATTGGACCTGGAAATACCAATTGTTCTGATGG
>PKTE01000094.1 GCA_002869335.1 Salinivirgaceae bacterium
ATCAGGATGGCCTGTTCCGGGTTTATTATATATTTTAAAGAATGGGCTTCCTAGCTCATCCAATTCGCCATCCATGTTCAGTGTTCCTTGAACGCTATTTATTTCATAAGTATAAAACTCAGATTTATTAGATATCTCTTTATAAGTATTCACTTCAGGATACATAAAAGGATAAGGAGTAATTTGATCAGGCTCAATGCGGGCCTTAACCTGCAATTGTCCTGGCATGGCATCAAAATCCATTATAACTGAAAGATTTTCAACGTCAATTACATCAAAATCCTCTTTCACTACTTTTTTCATGCCTAGCTTATATCCTTCTCTGGCCCCAATAATACTTACTGGTGCCTGTCCATCAATCCAAATATAATCAATATGCGCTTCACGATGACGGAAAAAAGAAAGTCTGACTTTAGTTTGACCTTCAGCAGAAGCAACTACACTATTTAACGATGCATCAAGCTGCTGTGGTAATTGAAGGGTTTGCTCTGAATAGAACATTCCAAATTCAAGGTTACCAGCATATTGCCAATCGCCATCTTGTAAAATTTCAACTTTAAAAGCACCGTTGATTTCTTGTTGTGCTTTTAAATTAAATGAAAAAAGCATCAAACCAATAATAGTCGATGCTATTGATAAAAGTAGAACTTTTTTTCTCATATTGTTTAGCTTTAAGTTAGTTCAAAAGTATACACTGTAGAAAACTAAAAAATAGAGAATTGTTCACTGAAAATCAATTTTTTATGAATTTGATAACATATCGAAAAACTTCAATATCAACTTTTGGTCTATGACTCTATGCTATTCTATTTACTCCTCAATCTAAAACACCGACTTGCCTGTCTTTGTAGTAAATAATTCCAATGCCTGCACGCCTGCTAATGAATTTCCTTTTGCATTCAATGCCGGACTCCAAACTGCAATAGCCAATTCTCCGGGAATAACGGCTGCAATGCCTCCGCCAACGCCACTTTTCCCGGGCATCCCAACTCTAAAAGCAAAGTCACCAGCTTCATCATATGCACCACAAGTCATCATAAGAGCATTGAGTCGCTTAGTTTGACTTAGGCTAAGAATTCGTTCATTGTTAAGAGGATTAACACCTCCATTTGCCAGAAACAAAAAAGAGTTAGCCAACTCATTAGTATTCATGGTAATACTACAATGGCAAAAATAGAGATTGAGCACCTCTTCGATATCATAGTTAATATTGTTGTGACTACGCAAAAAATTGGCAAGTGCTGCATTTCTATATCCATTTTCACGCTCTGAAGTAGCAACTTCTTTATCAAAGTCTATAGAACTGTCCCCTGTTAGTCCAATAATAAATTGTAAAATATCAGCTCTTGGCTCTTTCAACACATCAAATAACATATCTGTAATTACCAAAGCACCGGCATTTATGAATGGATTTCGTGGAATTCCATCTTCTTTCTCAAGCTGCACCAATGAGTTAAAAGGATTTCCTGAAGGTTCTCTGCCAACTCTCTGCCAAATAGAATCGCCTAAATGTGAAAAGGCCACAGCAAACGTATAGACTTTAGATATACTTTGAATACTAAATTTTTGTTCAAAATTACCAACATGATATTTATTTCCTTCTAAATCAGCAACTGTTATAGCAAATTCATTCGGATCTACTTTTGCTAAAGCAGGTATGTAATCTGCTACTTTCCCTTTACCCAGTAAAGGTTTCACTTCTTCATAAATATCCTCAATAATCTGTTGGTAATTCATATTAGTTTAAAATTCAGTTCTTAAGTTCTTAAAACCTATTACTCTGTGGTATCCATTAGCCAAATCAATCATATAAACGTAAACCAAATAATCATTTTGTGTTTCCCAATGGTTTCCTTCTATAGTGGCAAAATTAGGTTTATTATTTAAATACGAATCTAATACTACGTATTGGTAATCATAAAAACCTTGTTTCAATAGCATGCTAAGTTCATATCTTTTCTTTTGCGCATTGTAATTCATCACATTGCGTTCGCCAAATGTATAATCAGATAAGCCTCCATATACAAAAAGATTTCCTGATAAATAAGGTACTTCAACATCTAATGTAAAATATACATACACATAATCAGCATCTAAATCAGGTGTCATGCTATTGCTTTTTTCGATAAAAAACTGTCCATTCAAGTCCTGATGCTTCATATATCTCATATATCTTCGGCTAGCATCATTTTTTAATTTCACATGATAATCATAATTAATTCGCTGTATGCTTGCCACCATTTCGGCCTGATAGGATAAATCTTTTATGTTAATAGTACGATATTCATTCCCAGCCTCAAATACATTCTCATCCCTATCTTTAAATACCAATTGATCGCCTCTTATATATAAAGGCTGAAAGCCTTCATGCTTCTTTTTCCAATTATTATTAGGGAGTATTTTAACGTTAATTTCAGAATAAGGATCATTTACCATTAATCCATTCAAATCAACTGTAAAAGGTATTTTATGACTGGTAGCTCCCTGATTTTTTGTCATGGCACGCATCACATCACCTTCGATACTTACTTTTGATTCATAAACTACAAATCGTCTTCTTAAAATAGGTTTACTATTATCATCTTTAAAAACTTCAATGATATAATTCCCTGAAATATTCAATTGTATATCATCATTAGGTATTTCCAATTTGTAGTGGTGGTATGGAGTAATAGCACTATAGGATGATTCATAATCTGTGATACTATTAATTTCAAAACCACTTGCATATTCAACAAATGAAGCATCTTTTGCAGTCCAATCCATATTCATATGATAAATTGCATACTGATAGTTTTCGGACTCCTCGGCAAGATCATCAAAACTTAATTGAAGCGTTTGTCCAGACTTTAATCTCAATACAGGATAACTCAATTCCCAATCAGGATTTGTGAGATTAACAGTTTTTATTGTCCGCAAAAACGTATAATTATCATATTCTCTATATTTTTTCACTACTTCAGCTAGCTTGGCTGAATCAGGCCGAATCACCTGACTATATGCCAATTGCGGAGACATAATCAACGAAAAAGTTAATAAAATGAAGAAACCTCCTAAAAAAAGTAACCTTTTCGCTGAACAAACCCTAAATAATTGAGGTTTACCCAACCGCAGGATTTTCTTGATCTGTATCAATTTTTGGTAAAACATATATCAATTAATAAAACACTTACTTAAATGTACAAAAATATTATCTTTGTGCACATTAGCTATAATTTAAACTAAAAAACGACATGTCAAAAGTTGTTAAGATTAAAAAAGGGTTAGATATTCCTATAAAAGGAGCTGCACCCAAAGAACTAAAAGACATGCCTGAAACCTTAAGGTTTGCCGTTAAACCACCTGATTTTAAAGGCTTAGATTTAAAGCTTAAATCTAAACAGGATACTGAGGTAAAAGCCGGCGATGTATTAATGTTTGATAAGAAAAACAATGACATCGTACTTGTATCGCCAGTAAGTGGTAAAGTGGTTGAAGTAAACCGTGGTGAAAAAAGGCGCATTCTGGAAGTTGTAGTGGAAACAACAAATCCGGGAGAAATAATTAAACATCAAACAAAAGGTATTGATGGTCTATCAAGAGAGGAAATCATTAAACTTATTCAATCTGCAGGACTTTGGCCATATATTATTATGCGCCCCTACGGCATTGTAGCAAGACCAGATGATAAACCTCGAGATATCTTCATTTCTACTTTTGATTCATCTCCTTTAGGTCCGGATCTAGATTTTGCTTTGCAAGATCAGAAAGAGGACTTTTTTAATGGGCTAAAAGTTTTAGCCAAATTAACCGAAGGTGAAGTTTGTTTAGGACTAAACAAAAAGAACCCCGGATTTTTTGATGAAGCAAAAGATGTGAGAAAAACCTATTTTAATGGTCCTCACCCAGCAGGAAATGTAGGCATCCAAATCCATAATAGTAAACCATTAGCCAAAGGCGATATTGCGTGGACAGTACAAGCGCAAAATGTGGCTATGATTGGTAAGCTAATTGCTAATGGAGAGGTTACATTTGACCGCACAATTGCTTTTGCAGGTTCAGAAGTAACGCAACCTGGTTACTATAAAGTAAAAGTTGGTGCTGATTTAAATAAATTACTGGATCACACTAATAAAGAAGAAAAACTTCGATATATCAGTGGTAATGTTTTAACAGGAACCAAAGTTGATAAACATGGATACCTTGGATTTTACGATTCAATGGTCACTGTTATACCTGAAGGTGATGAATATGAGTTTTTTGGATGGGCAATGCCTCGTTTCAAGCATTTCTCAATAAGCAGAGCATATTTTTCATGGTTAATGCCGGGTAAAAAATACAAAATGAATGCGAATATGCATGGTGAGGAAAGAGCATTTGTTATAACCGGTGAATATGAAAAAGTTTTACCAATGGATGTAATGCCAGTTCAGCTTCTAAAGTCAGCAATGTATGAAGACATTGATGAAATGGAAAAACTCGGAATATTCGAAGTTATTGAAGAAGACATGGCTCTTTGTGAATTTGTTTGTACTTCTAAAATGGAAGTGCAGAGCATTTTACGTAAAGGTATGGATCTGATGATTAAAGAAACCATGTAAATCTGAGTAAATAGTAAAGTACAAACTCTGAAAGGAGTAAAAAAGTACAATTAAAAATATTACGGATGAAATCATTAAGAAAATTAGTAGATAAAATCAAACCTAATTTTGAGAAGGGGGGCAAACTTCACAAGCTCCATTCTACATTTGAAGCGTTTGAGACATTTATGTTCGTGCCTAATACGACATCCAAAAAAGGAGTTCACATTCATGATGTGATTGACCTTAAACGTACGATGGGTGTAGTAGTTCTGGCACTTATTCCAGCCCTACTATTTGGTATGTACAACACTGGTTACCAACACTTCAAATCAATTGGAGAATTGGCAAACCAAGGATTATTTGACCTTTTCCTTTATGGACTTTGGAAAGTTTTACCTATTGTAGTTGTATCATATGTATCGGGTTTGGCTGTCGAGTTTATTTTCGCTCAAATACGCGGTCACCAGGTAAATGAAGGTTTCCTTGTATCGGGTATGTTAATACCACTTGTAATGCCTGTTGATGTACCTCTTTGGATGGTAGCAATATCAACAGTTTTTGCTGTTGTTATAGGTAAAGAAGTATTTGGTGGAACGGGAATGAATATTTTCAATCCTGCATTATTAGCCAGGGCCTTCCTATTCTTTGCTTATCCAAGTTTTATGTCTGGTGACAAAGTTTGGATTGCCGAAAAAGCAGATGCATTTTCAGGAGCCACTCCCCTTGCCCTTGGTGCAATGGGAGAACCTCAGGTAAATAGCACTATGGATATGGTAATTGGAACTATTCCGGGTTCAGTTGGTGAAACATCTGTTATTGCCATTGGAATTGGTGCAATTATTCTATTACTTACAGGAATTGGAAGTTGGCGTATTATGTTCTCAGCACTCCTTGGAGGAGCGGCTATGGGATTATTATTAAACACATTTGCTGTTAACCCATTTATGGCTATTCCATGGTGGCAACACCTAATCATGGGAGGATTTGCATTTGGTATTGTATTTATGGCGACTGATCCTGTATCAGGATCTCAAACCAATAAAGGGAAGTACATTTATGGTTTTCTCATTGGATTTATTGCCATTCTAATTAGGGTTTTAAACCCAGCATATCCAGAAGGTGTAATGCTTGCCATATTATTCATGAATACATTTGCTCCGCTTATTGACTTCTATGTGATTGAAGCCAACATGAAGAAGAGAATGAAACGTGCAAAAGTAAGTACCAACGCTTAAACATATAAATCAATGAATACGCAAGGTAATACATATACATTTCTTTATGCTGCAATAATGGTTGTTGTGGTAGCTGCGTTGCTTTCATTCGCAGCTATGTCGCTAAAACCAATGCAGGATAAAAACGTAGAGGTCGAGAAAAAACAGAATATTCTAAGTACCGTTAACATTGGTTTGGATGCGGGCGATCAGGATAACAAGATGAAATACATCGAAGACCTATACGCAAAATATATCGTGGATAGCTATATCGTAAACACTAAAGGAGAAAAAGTGGAAGGCGATGCATTCACCGTAGACATGAGCAAAGAACTTGCAAAACCAAACGACGAGCGCAAGCTACCGGTTTTTGTAAGTGAAAAAGATGGTAACAAAAATGTGATCCTACCTTTAAGAGGTAAAGGACTTTGGGGACCAGTATGGGGCTATATAGCTTTAGAAGCTGATTATAGCACAATCGTTGGAGCTAGCTTCGACCATAAAAGTGAAACTCCTGGTCTTGGTGCTGAAATTAATACAACAGCATTTGAATCACAATTTGTTGGGAAAAAAATATTTGACGAGCAAAATAAGTTTGTATCGGTTAGCATAATTAAAGGCGGAGCTCCTAAAGGCGATATACATGGTGTAGATGCCATTTCAGGGGGAACTATTACTAGTAATGGTGTAGACGCAATGATTCAGGAATGTCTGGGTAATTATGTAACCTATTTTAAACAACATCAAAAATAATGAACAATGAGCGATAGAGAACCTCTATTTTCACCCAAAAACAGACGCCTGATAACCAATCCACTAGGACAGGATAATCCTATTACTGTACAGGTGCTTGGTATCTGTTCGGCGCTCGCTGTTACAGTGAAACTAAAACCATCAGTAGTAATGGCACTCTCTGTAGTTGCTGTAATGGCAATTGCAAACGTAGTGATATCACTGATGCGCAAAGGAATTCCAAATAGAATTCGAATAATTGTACAATTAGTAGTAATTGCAGCACTTGTAATTCTAGTAGACCAGGTACTGAAAGCCTTTGTTTACGATGTAAGTAAGCAACTTTCCGTATTTGTAGGTCTTATCATTACTAACTGTATCATAATGGGACGTTTGGAAGCATTTGCACTTGCTAATAAGCCTTGGCCATCCTTACTTGACGGACTTGGTAATGCAGCAGGCTATGGTATGATCCTGATTATTGTTGGTTTTGTACGTGAACTTTTCGGAGCAGGAACTCTTTGGGGTTACGAAATTATTCCTCAAAGCTGGTTCGTTAGCAACGGAGGATTTTATGTAAACAATGGTATGATGATTTTGCCTCCTATGGCACTTATCACCGTTGGAATTATTATATGGATACAAAGAAGTAGAAATAAAGACTTAGTTGACATAAGTTAATAACCTGAAAATTAGACATAATGGAAAACTTATTAGATATATTTGTCAAGTCGATATTCATCGATAACATGGTCTTCGCCTACTTCTTGGGTATGTGTTCATACCTGGCTGTATCGAAGACGGTAAAAACTTCAATGGGTTTAGGATTAGCAGTTATTTTCGTTTTAGGATTTACTGTACCTCTAAACTACATTATAGAAAACTATGTATTGCAAGAAGGAGCTCTTTCATGGTTATCTCCAACATTTGCTGATATAGATCTTAGCTTCCTTAGCTTTATCATTTTTATTGCTGTAATTGCCTCAATGGTACAATTGGTAGAAATGGTTGTAGATAAATTTGCTCCAACACTTTACGCTTCATTAGGTATTTTCTTACCATTGATTGCTGTAAACTGTGCCATTCTTGGAGGATCATTATTTATGCAAGAGAGAGCATACAATAACATTGGTGAAGCCACTGTATTCGGACTTGGTTCGGGTGTTGGTTGGTTGCTTGCTATTGTTGGTATTGCTGCAATACGTGAAAAAATTAGATACTCACATGTACCTGCTCCATTACGCGGATTAGGAATTACTTTCATCATCACAGGTTTGATGGGAATTGCATTTATGAGTTTTATGGGAATTAAATTGTAAACTGAAAAAGCAAACAATATGATTTGGCTATCATCAAATATAACTGTAATAGGATTTAGCATCGTTGCTTTCCTTGTGGTAATCATGCTTTTAGTAAGTCTTCTGTTATTTGCTAAAAAGAAACTGACTCCGCAGGGCGAGGTAACTATTGACATCAACGATGGTGAAAAGTTATCACAACTAATCCCGGTAGCACTCTTCTATCAACCTTAAGTGAAAACGGACTGTTTTTACCTTCTGCTTGTGGTGGAGGTGGTACTTGCGGAATGTGTACTTGTCAGGTTGAATCCGGTGCGGGTACCATTTTACCTACTGAAACAGGTTTCTTTACACGTAAAGAACAGATGAATAACTGGAGACTTGGTTGTCAGGTAAAAGTGCGTGAAGATATGAAAATACGAGTGCCTGAGGAAGTTATGGGTATTAAGAAGTGGGAATGTGA
>PKTE01000295.1 GCA_002869335.1 Salinivirgaceae bacterium
AATAGCGAACTTAAAACTCAATTGTCAAAGGCAGAAGTTGATGAATCATTTTACGCTATCAAACAGCGAGTGTCAAGCCTATATTTTGCGTTTATGCTTTCGCAGCAGCAAATTCAAATAACTAATGAACTAATAAATACACTCGATAAAAAATTAGCTGAAATTGAGGCAGGAGTGAAACAAGGCGTTATAAGAGAAGATGGGAAATATGTGTTAGAGGCTGAAAAATTGCAAGCACAACAAGATTTAAGCAATCAGGAATTCCAGGCTGAAAGTATTGCTAAAATGTTGAATGTGCTAACAGGACTAGAAATTAATGCTGAATTCGACCTTGAGAAGCCCCAGGCAATAATTCCTGACCAGGTGAATCGAGGTCAATTGAAGGTTTTTGAATTACAAGCACAAGCTGCTGAACAAGGTAAAGAAGTATTGAAAAAGAACCGTATGCCAATGATCAATGCATTTGGGCAGGCTGGTTATGGAAAACCCGGATTGAATATGCTCATGAATGAGGCTGATACATGGTACATGGTTGGAGCCGCTGTTTCATGGAATATTTTTGATTGGAACAGTTCAAAAAGAAAACGACAACAATTAGCTGTGCAGCAAGAAATGATTGATAATAGTAAGGAACAATTTCTTTATCAATTGAATACTGAGAAACAACAATATGAGGTTGAAATACAGCAGTATCAAACAGCATTGCAAAATGATGAAGAGATAATTGCACTACGCAAAAAGATTACAGAAGATTTTAGTTCACAGTTAAAACAAGGGACTGTTAACTCCTCTGCCTATATCGAAGAACTATTCAAAGAGCAGACCGCTAAAATAACCAAACAGATTCATGAAATAAAGTTGAATCAAGCGCAAGTGTCGCTGCAAATACTAATGGAAAGATAATAGATCTAAGATCTTGGATATTAGATATTCCAAAATCCAAAATTCAAGATCAAATATCAAAAAAATAAAACTATGAAAAACATAAATAAACTAACTATACTAACCCTTGCATTTTCACTATTCATCGCATGTGGAAATGATAAACAAAAATCTGATGCTTTCGGAAATTTCGAAGCTGATGAAGTGATAGTGTCAGCTAAAGGTCAGGGCGAACTAATTAACCTTGTAGTTGAAGACGGACAAACATTAAAGAAAAAATCAACTGTGGGATTAATTGATACTACCATGCTCAATTTGCAAAAAGCTCAATTAGTAGCCAGCATGAATTCGGTAAGAAAACAGGCAGCTAATATAGATGCACAAGTAAAAGTGGTTGAGGAGGAAATTAAATTATACGATAAAAATCAGAAACGAATAAAAGCACTTGTGGAAAGCAAGGCAGCAACTCCTCAACAATTGGATGAAATTGAAGGAAAAGTCAATATTGCCAAAGCACGACTCGATGCTTTTAAAGTTCAAAAGCAAAGTATTTTACAGGAGATTAACGTGCTGTATTCAAAACTGGCTTCTATCGATGCGCAAATTGACGATTACAAAATAGTAAATCCAATTGATGGTGTTGTGCTTACGCATTTTAAAAAGGCTGGTGAAGTAGTGATGCTCGGAAGTAGTTTGTATAAAATTGCACCTGCTAATACGCTTATTCTCCGAGTTTATGTGGATGGTGAAATGCTTCATAAAGTTCGCAAAGGTGATGAAGTAAAGGTACTTACAGATATTGAAGATGGTAAATTGTTCGAAGATAAGGGAGTTGTGACTTGGGTTGCCAATGAGGCTGAGTTTACTCCAAAAGTAATACAAACCCGTAAGGAACGTACAAAGCTAGTATATGCCGTGAAAATTGAGGTGGATAACGTTGATGGAAGGTATAAAATTGGAATGCCAGCGGAGGTGAATTTTTAATTATTAATTATCAATGATTAATTATTAATGAAAATACTAAGTAACTACAAATGATAAGCATACAAAACATATCAAAAAACTTCGGGGACGTTTCAGCTCTAAGAGATATCAATCTTGAAATTAAGGATGGAGAGTTGTTTGGTTTGATTGGACCTGATGGGGCTGGGAAAAGTACTTTGATGAGGCTTATGACCACACTTTATGTACCTAATCAAGGTCAGATTACTATGAATAGTCGTCATACTGTAAAAGATTACAAAGCTATTCGAAATCACGTGGGATACATGCCTGGTAAGTTTTCATTATATCAGGATTTAAGCGTGGAGGAAAACCTTGCTTTTTATGCCAGTGTATTTGGAAGTACTATTGAAGATAATTACGATTTGGTAAAAGATGTGTATGAACAAATTGCTCCATTTAAAAAGCGATTAGCTGGTAGGCTTTCCGGTGGAATGAAACAAAAATTGGCACTTTCTTGTGCATTGATTCACAGACCGGAAATTCTTATTCTCGATGAGCCTACAACTGGTGTAGATGCTGTATCGCGAAAGGAGTTTTGGGAAATGCTTAAAAAAGTACAAAAGACGGGAATAACAATCGTAGTTAGTACACCTTACATGGATGAAGCTTCGCTTTGTGATCGTGTTGCACTTATGCAAAAAGGCGAGGTGCTAAAGGTTGATACACCAGAAGCTATAATGAAATCATTTCCTAAAAAGCTTTTTGCCGTAAAAAGTGAAAACCAGTATGCTTTGCTGAATGATCTTAAATCTAATGAGCATGTATATTCTGTATTTACATTCGGACAATATATGCACGTAACGCTGGTTGACGAAAATGGCAATATGGAGGATTTATCTGCTTCATTGCAGGAAAACGGCCATGAAGAAGTGGAAGTTAAACAAACTGATGCGGGAATTGAGGATATGTTTATGTATTTAATGAACCTTGAAAACGAATGATTATGGATACGAATACCATAGCTATAAAAGCTGTTGATTTAAATAAGAAGTTCGGTTCGTTTTCTGCCAATAAAGATTTGAATTTTGAGGTGTTCAAAGGCGAAATATTCGGATTCTTAGGAGCCAATGGTGCAGGTAAAACCACAGCAATAAAAATTATATGTGGTCTAAGTAAACCTACCTCAGGAGACATTACCGTAGCTGGATTTGACGTGTATGCAGAGACTGAAAAGATCAAAAAGAATATTGGCTATATGAGCCAAAAGTTCTCGCTTTATGATGATTTAACGGTTTGGGAAAATATTCGGTTTTATGCGGGAATTTATGGGATGTCGAAAAAGGAGATTAAGGAAGAGGCCGATAAATTAATTGATAAACTTGGTCTGGAGCATGCTCGCAATAAACTAATTGGCTCTTTACCATTGGGATGGAAGCAGAAACTGGCATTTAGTATAGCTATTATTCACAAGCCTGCCATTGTTTTTTTGGACGAACCTACCGGAGGTGTAGATCCTATTACCCGCCTACAATTTTGGGAGATGATATACGCTGCTGCGAATGATGGTATTACCGTTTTTGTCACGACCCACTATATGGATGAGGCGGAGTATTGCGACCGATTATCTATTATGGTAGCCGGAGAGATCAAAGCAATTGGAAAGCCATTGGGCTTGATTAATGAATATAAGGCAAAGGATATGGACGAGGTATTTGTAAAATTAGCAAGAGGATAAAATGATCAGGGATCTTTGATATTAGATCTTGGATAGCTAAAGAATAGACTAATGAAAAGAATTGTAACCAATATTGCTGAAAAAAGGACGCTAATAGTTTGGCATCCAACTTCACCGGGCGAGAAAGTGAAAGTTGAACGCACTTGGTTTCAAAGATTGCTTTATCCAAGATACTTTGCCACAAATAAAGAAATTAACATGAACCGATCTGAGATCGATCTAATATCAATGATCTAAGATCCAATATCCATTGAAATGAAACGATTTTTCGCATTTGTAAAAAAAGAATTCTACCATATATTCCGTGATTATCGTACGCTATTGATTCTTTTCGGTATGCCGATAGCACAGATTCTGCTTTTTGGTTATGTAATTACTACTGACCTAAAAGATGTGAAAATTGCGGTGTATGATCCAACTCCAAGTGAGGTATCGCAACAGTTGGTGCATAAATTGGAGTCATCTGGATACTTTATTGTTGATCAATACCTAAACTCACCCAGTGAGGCTGAGGCAATTTTTCAGAAAGGTGATGTACGCGAAGTAATCATCTTTGAAGCCGGCCTGGCTGAAAATTTGGTAAAAGAGGGAAAAGGAAATATCCAGTTACTGATTGATGCCAGCGATCCCAATATGGGAAATTTGGTAAACCAGTATACACAAGGAATCATCAGAAGCTACCAGGCAGAGATGATTGATGCACCTGCTGTTCAGGGTGGTATTAATGTAGAGAGCCGTATGATGTTTAATACTGATTTGGCCAGTGTGTATATGTTTGTGCCAGGAACCATGGCATTGATTCTCATGTTGATTTCTGCTATGATGACTTCAATAAGTATTGCTCGCGAGAAAGAGATGGGAACAATGGAGGTTTTACTTGTTTCGCCATTGAAACCTTTGCAAATTATATTGGGCAAAGTAACCCCATATGTGGCATTATCATTTATAAACGCAGTAACCATCATCATTCTTGGAAATACAGTTTTTGGTGTTCCAGTAAAAGGAAGTTTAATTCTTTTAATGGGAGAGAGCTTACTGTTTATTTTGCTTGCTTTGTCATTGGGGATTTTAATCTCTACTGCAGCCAAAACTCAGCAAGTAGCCATGTTTATTTCCTTATTTGCATTAATGCTACCAACAATTTTGTTGAGCGGATTTATTTTTCCAATAGAAAGTATGCCTGAGATTTTACAATATATCAGCGCCATTATGCCACCACGTTGGTTTATCGTTATTATTAAAAATATAATGTTGAAAGGAGCGGGGATCACTTTTGTATGGCAAGAAACATTGATTCTGATAGGGATGATTACCTTTTTCATATTCATGAGTGTGAAGAAGTTTAAAATAAGACTAGAATAATTTGACTAAATCCGGGCCATTAAAGTATCAGCTTAAGGATAATGTAAAGTAATTGACAATGAGAACAATATCATACATACTTAGAAAAGAATTTACGCAGATTTTTAGAAATAAAACAATGCTACCGATTATATTCGTTATGCCTATAGTTCAACTTGTAGTGTTGGTTTTTGCGGCTAACATGGAGCTGAAAAACATTGATATGACGGTAGTTGACCGAGATAAATCACTGACTTCTCAGCGATTGATAGCCAAGTTTATTGGTTCACCTTATTACAACGTAACCTACAGCGAAGAGAGTATCGATAAGTCTGTGGATGATTTATATGCTGATAAGTCAGATATGATTTTGAATATACCTCAAAATTTTGAGCGAGACTTGCATAATTATAAAACAGCTGACTTACAGGTGTTAATCAATGCTATAAATAATACTTCTGCGAGCTTAATGAATGCCTACACCAATTCCATTGTGATGGATTATAATAAGGATATCATTGTTGAAATTACCAATAAAAAGATGCCTCAAACGGCTACTTTCAATATCGAAAGCTCATTTTGGTATAATCCGGAGTTGAACTATAAAATCTACATGCTGCCTGGTATTTTGGTTGTGCTAGTGACAGTTATTGGTATGTTTTTAACAGCTTTAAATCTTGTGCGTGAGAAAGAGATTGGTACCATTGAGCAGATAAATGTTACTCCCATTAAAAAGCATCATTTGCTGATTGGGAAACTGGTCCCTTTTTGGATTATTGGCATGTTTGAACTAGTGTTTGGATTATCTATTGGATTATTGTTTTTTCATTTACCATTTGAAGGAAGTGTAATAGCTCTATTTGGTTTTGGAACCATTTATCTGTTAGTAGCTTTGGGTATTGGGCTTTTCCTTTCTACGATTACAGAGAACCAGCAGCAGGTAATGTTTTTAGCTTATTTTTTCATGCTAACATTTATTTTGATGAGTGGGATTTTTACTCCAGCCGATAGTATGCCGGATTGGGCGCAAACAGTAAATCATATCAACCCATTTTACTATTTTATTCGCGCCATTAGAATGATTTTATTAAAAGGAAGTTCATTTGCTAATGTTTTGCCGGAGGCTTTGAGTTTAGCAACTTATGCGCTGGTAATCTTTAGTTTGGCATTGTGGAAGTATAAAAAAACGGTATAATATCTAGTTTTGTATTTAACCACTAAGAACCCTAAGAATGCACAAGGTTCACAAAGGAGCCCTTAGTTATAGCGAACTTAGTGCATTCTTTGTGAACCTTGTGGTTAATATTTTTTCTTGACCTTTGATAATTAATATTCAATTGAGGCTTGCTTTACACAACCTTAATTAACACATCACCTCTTTCATGTAAATATCCGAAAGGTTTTGCATCAATTTGATTATTCTTTAAAAACGCCTCAATTTCATCGGTTGCATTTTCATCAACTGCAATCAATAGTCCACCTGAAGTTTGTGGATCGCATAAAATGTGCTTATCATCATCATTTTTGAGCTGCACATTGTGTCCGTACGATTTCCAATTGGTAAAGGTTCCGCCTGGCATGCATCCTTGTTCTATGTATTTTTCCACATCATTGAACACAGGAATTGCGTCCAGATTTATTTCTGCCGAAAGATTACTGCCTTCGCACATTTCCGATAAATGTCCGAGTAGACCAAATCCGGTTACGTCTGTCATAGATTTTACGCTTTCAAACTCAGCTAATTTTTCTCCAATATTATTGAGTTTTGACATAGATTCCGGAGCTATATGTGAATGCTCAGGCAATAGTTTTCCTTGTTTCTGAGCTGTTGTAAATACACCAACACCTAATGGCTTTGTAAGATATAATTTACAATTTGCTGTCGCAGTATCATTACGTTTCAGTTTCTCAAGTTTTACCTGACCTGTTACAGCCAACCCAAAAATGGGTTCGGGGCTGTCAATGCTATGTCCACCAGCTAATGCTATACCTGCTTCTTTGCAAGCATGTTTTCCTCCTTCGAGTACTTTTTGGGCAATCTCAGGAGCTAGCTTTTTG
This sequence comes from Salinivirgaceae bacterium, assembly GCA_002869335.1. Classification (GTDB taxonomy): domain Bacteria; phylum Bacteroidota; class Bacteroidia; order Bacteroidales; family Salinivirgaceae; genus Salinivirga. The sequence goes on from PKTE01000295.1 coordinate 6,962, forward strand.
ATGGGCCACCCCAATATAGCAATGGCCATAATAGGTGCTCCTCCCATTGCATACACATCGCTAATGGCATTAGCTGCAGCAATTCTTCCAAAAGTGAACGGATCATCTACGATAGGCATAAAAAAGTCGGTTGTACTAATTATTCCTATTCCATTTCCCATATCGTAAACTGCTGCATCGTCACGTGTATCATTTCCTACCAATAAACGAGAGTCTTTGGGTGTTTCAATGTTTGTTTTTAGAATGCTTGTAAGTATTTCTGGTGATATTTTACATCCGCATCCTGCTCCGTGGCTGTATTGTGTGAGTTTTATGTTATCGATTATTTCTGATAAGTTCTTCATTTCTAATGCGTTTGATTGATGATCTAATGTAGTTAATGTGTGTCTTATAATTTTGGTTGATGGTCTTTTATTCAAGCCTTTCAAGTATGCTTTGTCATAATGCTGAAGTGCAATTAGAGCAACTTCATAAAAGTTGTTTTCTTCGAGATTATTTAGGGCATTTTTTACATTGAGGCCACCCAGGCGTTTCCCAATTCTTTGAACGGCTAGTGCCAGTTTTTCTTTATTGCAAATAGAATAGTCTTCAACCAGTAGTTTTGTTCGCTCTTCTTTTGGCAGATCAACGAAAAATACAATTGCATCTCTCATTTGTTTGAAAAGTGGAAGCGGAATTTTGACTTTCCCAATATCGTAGCTTTCATCCTCGATCCAAATAGTTTTGCTTATATCTAATTTTGACCACTCTTTATGCAGGTCATTTTCAAATTGCTCAACGGTTGGTTGAGGATTTTGCCCGATGCCACCAAATGCTGATCCTTTATGATTTGCCAATCCTTCCAGATCAATTATTTGTTGATTTAGTTTTTCAAGTTCATATAAAATGTGGGTTTTCCCGCTACCTGTATAGCCTCCAAGAATTTTCAGTTTGGCTGGTTTGGCGAAGTCGTTTAAAACCTTTCTTCGGTATGCTTTGTAACCACCAGTGATAATTCTAACATCTGTAAATCCGTTGTCATCCAAATGTTTTCCAAATGCCTCGCTGCGCATGCCTCCACGCCAGCAATGGACTATTATTCTTTTATCCGGAGCTGCCAATAAGCTTTCTTCAATGTACTTTTTCAGTTTAGGCGTTACGTATTTATAACCTAATTCAATGGCTGCTTCCTTCGATTGCTGTTTATAGACAGTTCCAACATGTGCTCTTTCATCATTTGAAAATA
>PKTE01000093.1 GCA_002869335.1 Salinivirgaceae bacterium
ATTAAAGACTTTATGATACAGGGAGGTGATCCAGATTCTAAAGGGGCTGAAGCTGGTGCTCGCCTGGGAAATGGTGGTCCTGGTTATCAATTACCGGCTGAATTTGTCGATGGGATAGTTCATAAAAAAGGAGCGCTTGCTGCTGCCAGAGAAGGTGATCAGGTAAATCCAGAACGAAAAAGTTCTGGCTCTCAGTTTTATCTTGTTCAGGGTAAAGTCTATAATATGCAGGTACTGCAGCAAATGGAGGCTAAGTTTGAACAAAGACAGATAATGCAACTGATGAATGCATATTTTCAAGATCCAGCAAATGCTGAAACCCTAAATAAAGTTAAAACACTCCAGCAGGAAGAGAAGTTTGATGAGGTTAACGCGATATATCTTGAGGTGCAGAATATAGTTAAAGCATCGCCTGATTATAAGCCATATAAATTTACAGAAGCTCAAGTTGAAGCTTATACCACAGTTGGTGGCACACCTCACCTTGATGGAGCTTATACTGTTTTTGGTCAGGTTATAGAAGGTTTTGAAGTAATAGACTCAATTGCCAGTCAATCAACAGATAAGAATGATCGTCCTTTGGAAGATATAGACATGAAAATAGAGGTTGTAAAGTAGGCTATAAAGTAGTTTAACCTGCTTCTAAGGCTTTTATTTTATTCATTTTTAAATAATTCAGGTACATTTAGGTATAGTCTCACGGTTATTTAATCTATATCTTGTTCGGTAAAACCAGACGTATGTTTGACCCACGACCGGACATAATGCAAAGACGAACCTACAAATTAAGTACAAAGCTATTTAACTCGGATCTTTTTCCTTGGGCGGAACTAGTTTCTGACGCAGTTGTTGTGCTCGATCAACATGAGAATGTTGTTTATTTGAATGCCTTTGCCAAAAAGCTTTTTATCGAAAATCAATACGATAGAAATGTTGTTCTGCCATGCGTTAATCAATACCATAAAGATGAAGTATGTACCTTTGACTCAATCAACGGGTTAAAATACTTAACTAGCAGCTTATTTGAAAAAGACGGGTTTCAGTTTATTGTGTTTAAAGATTTTACGGGTGATAATAAATTGCGAAACGTAATAAAAAAGCAGCGTAATTTCTTTGAGAGATTGTTAGCAAACTTACCATTTGGGTTTTTCCACTGCCAATTTATTTCTGAATATCATATAGAGCTACTTGGTATAAATGAGTCTTTCAAGCAACATGTAGGGATGCAGGCTAATGAGTCTATATCAGATTTACCCTCAAAATTGCTTGAGTTAGATACTAATTTTATTGAAATACTCGCAGAAGTAATTTCTGATAAAGGGCAGAACACCTCTTTTGTGAAACACATGGGTTTAGAAACTTATATTTCTTTCAGAGTGATTAAAGCAGGTGATAATGAGGTTGTTTTTTTAACGGAAGATATTACCAAGCAAGTGCTTAATGAAAAAGCGCGTAAAACCAGTGAGCAGCGCCTAATGCTAGCGCAGCGTGCCACATCTGATGCTCTGGTTGATTTTAACATTGAAACTTCTGAGTTTTATCTGTCCCCTCGTTTTTATGCAATGCTCGATTTTCAGGAAAATGTATTTGAACCAACCCTTGATAATTGGGTAGGGTTAGTGCACCCTAAAGATTTTGAAGAGATAGTAAAGCCTTTGGTTCAGGAAAGTATTAATGGAAAAGACTTTTTCAGAGCAGAGTTTAAAATGAAAACTGCCAATGACAAGTGGAAGTGGCTATTGGTAAGAGGTCAGGTTGTGAAAAGAGATACTGCTGGGAATCCCCTACGAATAGTGGGAACACATCAGTACATATCCTTACTGAAAGAACAAACGCGTATTGCACGCGATCAGGAAAATAAGCTAAAACGCCTTATTAATAATGTTGACGGAGTGGTTTACAGGTGTAAGTATGATGAAAAATGGACAATGCTTTACCTGAACGATGGTATTGAAAAGCTAACCGGCTATTTACCAAGGCAAATTATTAACAATAATGAGCTTACTTTTTCAGATTTAATTCATCCTGAGGATAGAGATAGAGTTTGGGCCGAGTCGTCACCATTTTCTGACTCAACTGACGTTTTTGATTTAGTATATAGAATAGTCACTATTGATAAAGAAATTAAATGGGTGCATGAAAGGGGCACATTTGTTTTTGATAGTGATAAAGTTTCTCATGTTGAAGGAATTATAATTGACATTACCGATCAAAAACGTATAGAGGATGCGCTAAAAAATAGTGAGCGTAAATTCAGAACTTATATTGCCAATGCCCCTGATGGTGTTGTGGTAATTAATAATCAAAACAAAATTGTAGAAGCCAATAAAGCAGCAGTGCGACTGACTCAATTTACACAAGAGCTATTAATAGATAAGGATTTTGGTGAGCTAATTCATGGAGATAAAACCGGATTGCAGATGTTTTTTAGGCTAATGAATGAGGTTGGTTATGCTTCATCAGAAATACGCTTGAAAAGTGCTAAAAATAATATCTTTTATGTCATGCTTAGTGGGGTTAAACTTCCTGATCGTAAGAGACTTGTGTTTATTAAAGATATTAACGAGCGTAAGAATGCAGAAATTTTATTAAAACAAAAAAATGAAGCTTATCAAAAGTTAAATAATGATTACGCAGACCAAAATGAAAAGCTGACGCGTATAAACGACGAGTTTCGAAGGATGAACAAAGAACTTCGGTTGGCTAAGAATAAGGCTGAAGAGAGTGAGCAACTGAAATCCGCTTTTTTGGCCAATATGTCCCATGAAATTCGTACCCCGATGAATGGTATATTGGGATTTAGCAGGTTGCTTATAAACGAGGGTATTACCTATGAAAAACGCCAACGTTATATTGAGGTAATTGAAAAGTCGGGAGATCAATTACTGGGCATTATCAATAATATTTTGGATATCTCCAAAATTGAGACTAAACAAGTTAGATTGACTATAAAGCCGTTAAATCTAGGTGACTTGATGGAAAATATTTATACGAGATTTATTCCTGATGCCACAGATAAAGGATTGAAGCTTAAATCGAAGTTTCCATCGAAAAACATTGAAATAGTTACTGATAATGTCAGGTTAGAACAAATAATTACCAACCTACTTACCAATGCCATTAAATTTACACCTTCGGGGTATGTGAAGTTAGGTTATCAATATACAGATGAGAAGTTATCATTATACGTTGAAGATACCGGACCGGGGATTTCACAAGATAATCAAGAAAAAATATTTGATCGTTTTCACCAGGTAGATACTGGCGTTTTTCAAAGCAGAGGAACAGGTTTAGGTCTCGCCATTACAAAAGGGCTGGTTGAAATTTTAGGCGGAACTATAGCTGTAGAATCAGAACCTGGAAAAGGAGCAAAGTTTATAGTAACCTTGCCCCTTGATAGTTCTCTATAATTGATAAGTTATTAAGACTCGATTATTTTAATTTCGTGGGTGATTGGAATTACTTTCCGGTAAAAATCACTTACACCACAATATCTGTCCTGGCTTAAATTAACAGCTTTTTCAATTTTATCTTTTGGCAAATCTTTACCTGTAAAAGAATAAACGATGTGCATTTTAGTATAGCTTACAGGATGCTCCTCACCTAGATCACCATCTACACTCACATCAAAATCCTCTACCTCAACACGCATTTTTTTGAGAATTGAGATAACATCCATTCCAGTACAGCCAACGAGAGCAGCCAGCATTAATGGTTTTGGTCGAGGGCCACGATCTTTACCGCCAACTTTTTCATCAGCATCAATCATTATTTTATGGCCGTTTACTGTGGCTTCAAATGCCATGTCGCTTTGGTAATTTACCGATACAGTGTGTTTATTTCCCATTGTAATTATTTTTTATATTCCTATAAATTCAACAATCTATTTACTATTGAGTTTACAAAGCCTGTTCCAAATATTTAAATATGTATATAATTTGATTAAGATTATTAGTCTTTGTCATCTTCTGGAGTAAAATGATAATTAATTGGAGAGCCTGAGGTTGTTGAGTTTAACTCATCTCCATATCCTCTAAAGTCAAAGTCATCGTCATCGTCATCTTCTATTTCGGTTTCATCTTTATGACCATATATGCGTAAATTACGCCAAAATAAAGCAAGGAGAATGCCTGTGGCAGCTCCTCCGGCGTGTCCTTCCCACGATACATTACCTTCTTGAGGCAATACTCCCCAAATCATGCTGCCGTACATGAAAACAATAATAAGAGCAAAGGATCCAAGCGTTCTCTGTTTTTTCAGGAAACCTAATGTAGCCAACATGAATGCCAGACCATAAACAAGTCCTGAAGCTCCCAGATGACAGCCAGATCGGCCAAAGGTCCATATTACAATTGCACTGGCAAGCCAAATTGTCAGCAACGCTGGAAATAGTTTTTTTGGCAAATAATAAAAGGTGCCAGCCGATAAGAAAAATAAGGGTGGCAGGTTTGATAAAAGATGTGAAATGCTGCTGTGAAAGAAAGGGTATAGTAGCAAACCATATAACCCATCTGTATTGCCCGGTTGTATTCCAGGGCAAAAACCATCATCAAAGAATTGTTGTAAAGTATAACTTACTACCATGAAAAACGAAAGCATCAGCGCTACAAAAATGCTTGTGCGTAAATGTTTTCCTTCTTCTTTAGTTGATACTTGCATTACAAATGATTGGCAATTTTATGGATTAACACATTTGCGTTAATTGGTTTAAATATAATCACATCAAATAGCAATGACAAATCATTAGGCAGTTCAGTTTGTGGTAAAGCAGTATAGGCTATGATAGGGAGCTCAGAATTTTTGCTTTTTATAATTCGTAAATGCTTTTTGTAATCTGAATATTCTGGTTCAATATCAACAAGAATAAGGTCTGGTTTAACGATGTCAATTTTATCGCTTAATTCATTTAAATTTTTAACTTCTTCAACTTCCAATTCATATGTTTTGAGAAGCTCTTTGGTAAATTCAGATGATTCAGAATCGGAATCATAGATCAATATTTTCTTGTCTTTAGGTGGTGCAATCTGTGATGTAAATGTTTTTTTCTTAGTGATTTCTTTTACTGGTATTTCAAATGTAAATGTAGTTCCTTCGTCTTTTTTACTTTCTACTTTTATTTCTCCATTAAGTAGCTCAATGTATCCCTTTACAATGGCAAGGCCCAAACCTTTTCCTTTGCGTTTTGTATTATGGTCGTTTTGAACGCTGTAGAATCTGTCAAATATTTGATTTATTTCATTTTCATTCATTCCAATACCTGTATCACTCACTTTACCAATTAATTTACCATCTGAAATTTCGCATGAAAACTCCACGCTTCCTTCTTTTGTGAATTTAAGTGCATTGCTAAGCAGGTTTGTGAATATTTGAGTGATTTTAGTCCTATCACTAACAATGAACTTCTTTTTAAATTTACAGGCTTTAATTAATTAAATGTTAGGTGCATATAGAGTTTTTTCACTTTCTATTAAAGATGCGATTTCTGTGATCAGCTCTTCCATATTAATCTCACTATTCTCAATTTTAATATTTCCGGTTTGCAATTTCGATAAATCAATAAGTGAGTTTATTAATTGAAGCAAATACTGGCCATTATCGTTTATAATATCTAAGTATTTGAGTTGTTTTTCTTTTGGAATATTAGGCTTAAGTTTCAATAATTGGCTGAATCCAGAAATTGAGTTTAATGGTGACCTTAAATCGTGACTGATATTGGCCAGAAAATCACTCTTTGCTTTGTTTGCCTTTTCAGCCTGATCAATGGCATCTTTAAGCTGTTCTTCATTTTCTAATTGTTTTGTGATATTTCTACTTACTACAGCAATTAATGTTTTGTCATGCAGGTGTATTGGAAAAAGCTTTGACTCAAGATATCTTTTTGATTTTTGATTTTCAGTAACCCAATGCCTAACTTTTAAAACTGAAGTGCTGGTGGGGTTTGTGATTATTTGCTTTACAAGGTCTTTTACTTTGGTTTTTAAGTTAAGATTGTCTTCATTATCGGCACTAATACGGAAAAATATATCCCAAATATTTTTTTTAACCAATTTGTCAGCAGAAATACCTGAATACTCTTCCGCTTTCGGGTTCCATTGAACAATTTCCCCTCCAATTTTAAATATGGCAACTGAGTCTGGTGATTGTAATAATATACTTTTAAATAGCTCCTCAGAGGCCATGAGTTGGTTCTGAATGAATTCTTTATTATTTATTTCTTTAACAAGGCTATTGTTTTTAGATTTTAATTCGGCTGTTCTTTTTTCAACCATACTTTGCAGCTCGCTGCTATATGATTGTAATTTAATGGATTGCAGTATGCTTTCAATTTTATTCTTATACATAATTTTGCCATAAATCCAGGCTATAAACATGGTTCCTGGAATAATCGCGTAATCTGTAACAGCATCATGATAAACAGAAGAATGTGTAAAGTGCAGTAAAATGTATATAGCATATAGTGATACAAGGATATATGAATGAAATCGGCCCTTTAGAATAAATCCTCCGGTAAGTATAAATACCCCTGCAACTAGTGTAATATCATTTTGCTGATAATCCTGTCCAGAAATTAATCCTGTCCATATTGCTCCAATTAGTATGTATGTGTAGACAACCCTTTTTTGAAATGAGAGTGAGGGAACTTTATTATTTTGTATAATAATAACCCCTGCTATACTTAGTAAAAAGAGGATTATATCGCTAATAAAAAATAGTATAATTAGATTATCTTTACTCCATTCTTCAAAGAATAAGAAATCAAGTGAAAGAAGGATTAACGAAAAAACCGACATGAAAAACAGGAGATAACGAAGTCGTCCATAATTGGAATAGGTAAGTTGCTTGTCTGCAATTTGCCTTTCAGAGTATGGTAATTCCAACAAGGGATTTTTAACCTTGTCTAATATTTCATTAAAGACACGTTTTAACATTTTGTACCTTATTCTTATTCAGCTGCTTTGCTACGAATATACTATTTATACGTAAGAAAAAGGTAATAATTTGAAAATATTGTTAAAATTTGATTAACATTTAAAACTCATTGGTGAAATGGAACTGAATGTCTGGGAATTTGTCTTTTGCGCGATCTAAATCATAAGTAGATTCGGCCAGGTAAACATCGTTTCCGTGTTTATCAGTTGAAATTTGTTTGTATTTGCGCTTTTTGAAGTCTTCAATTTGCTCTTTATTGTCGCTTCTGAACCATACGGCTTTGAAAAAGTTTACGCGCTCCCATCTACATTTTGCACCATATTCATGTAATAGACGGTATTCGATTACTTCAAACTGGAGTGCTCCAACAGTTCCAATAATTTTACGGCCATTCATTTTTACTGTAAATAGCTGAGCAACACCTTCGTCCATTAACTGGTCTACACCTTTAGCCAATTGTTTGGACTTCATTGGGTCATCATTTTCGATGTATTTGAACATTTCGGGAGAGAAACTTGGTAATCCTTTGAAATGCAATGATTCATTTACAGTTAGTGTATCACCAATCTTAAAATTACCGGAATCGTGCAGACCTACAATATCGCCAGGAAATGCTTCGTCAATAATCTCTTTTTTGGAAGCCATAAATGCTGTTGGACTACTGAATTTGAATTTTTTACCGTTTAGCACATGTAAGTAATTCGTGTTTCGTTCGAATTTTCCACTGCAAATCTTCACAAAAGCCAGTCGATTACGGTGGTTGGGATCCATATTGGCATGGATTTTAAATACAAAACCAGTGAAGTTATTTTCATACGGGTCAACCATTCTCTCTTCTGCCTGCGAAGGAAGTGGTGAGGGTGCAATATCGATAAAGCAATCTAAAAGCTCTTTTACCCCAAAATTATACAAAGCACTTCCAAAAAATACCGGTGAAACCTCAGCATTCAGATAGGTTTGGTTTTCGAAAGGAGGGTAAACACCATTTACCAGCTCAATATCTTCACGTAATTGGTTTGTAGCATCTTCTCCAATATGCTTAGTAATATCATCACTATCTACATGTACCTTGAGTGGTTCTTCAACCACTTGTTTGTCTTCTCCCGTAAATATGTTGAGGCTTTCGTCGTATAAATTATATATTCCCTTTAATCGTTTTCCCATTCCTACAGGCCAACTTAAAGGGCGCACTTTTATTTCCAGTTCGTTTTCAATTTCGTCTAATAATTCAAATG
>PKTE01000091.1 GCA_002869335.1 Salinivirgaceae bacterium
GCTACAATGATACTTCTCTTGGCCATTAGCTTATGACGTCCTTTCATAATAAACCACGCACTAATTCCCAACACAAAAATTGAAGCCAATACATAACCAGATGAAATGGTATGTAAGAACTTATTAATAGCTACAGGAGAAAGGAATACTTCCCAGAAATTCTCCATTTCATTACGAGCAGTTTCAGGGTTAAATTTCATACCAACAGGAAACTGCATCCAGCCATTAGCAACCAAGATCCACAATGCAGACAAGTTCGCACCAAATGCTACCAACCAGGTAGAAATTAAGTGAAACTTTTTACTAATTTTGTTCCATCCAAAGAACATCACAGCAATAAATGTGGATTCAAGGAAAAAGGCCATAATTCCTTCAATAGCAAGTGGTGCTCCAAAAATATCACCTACAAACCATGAGTAATTAGACCAGTTTGTTCCGAACTCAAATTCTAATATAAGTCCGGTTGCCACTCCAATGGCAAAGTTAATTCCAAACAGAGTCATCCAAAATTTGGTAATCTTCTTCCATTCAGGATTTCCTGTTTTCACGTAGATAGACTCCATAATTGCAACAATGAATGAAAGCCCCAAAGTAAGCGGAACAAACACCCAGTGAAACATAGCAGTTAACGCAAATTGCGCGCGAGACCAATCTACCAGGGATAAGTCAACATTTTCTATCATATCTTATTGATTAGGTTTAGTTAATTGCTCAATAACAAATTTACTTTTTTCTGCATCCGTATCAAACTTGGTTTCTAAAACATCAGGGAAAAAGAATATTTTTAAAATAGCAAACATGATAACCAACTTTAGCAAAATCAAAATCCAAAGTTGCACACCATATTTAGGCATATTCTTAAATCCATTGTAATAAAAATAAAAAATGCGGATAAATATATTATTTCGTTTTTCTTCCATGTTGAATTATAAAAGCATTTAAGCGAATTATGTTTAACACAAAAACTAATTTATAATTAGACTAAATTAGAAGCCTTTGATGCGACACAAAATACACTTATAAAGATATGAAAATCTTTAAATACCAACAACCCCAAAAACACGATGAATATCAGCCCCTTACCACTCTATTCTTCAGCTGCATTAAGCAGTTTAAGCCTTTTATCAATAAAATAAATGGTAAATAATGCTGCCACATAGAAAGGTAAAAGAGGAATTTTATATCTAACAAGCGCACCAAAATTTGCAGTTGTAAGCCCTACAGAAAATGCAAACAATAATGTAAAGCCAAAAGCAAAAAGCAACACTGGTTTTTCAAACATAATTGCAATAAAACGCCTCAATCCAACTTTGTAGATCACCCATAGTAACAATAGTAAAAGGAAAGTATTTTCTATTGCAGACAATAGCATTACTGGATTTCGCACTTCAAAAATAAAAGGGCGATAAAGTCCTGCAATTGTGGCAACAGGAAATTTCGATACAACACTAGCCACATCTGGTGTAAGTTCACCAATATCAAAACTATTACCCCCATAATATGCCCTGGTAAGATCATCTTGTGTAATTATCGCTTTTTCAAGTAAAGCATCCATTGAAGTATAATATGATCCAACAAATTGGCCAAGATTAAAAATAAGATACTGCCCCAATCCAAAAAGCATAAATGCGATTATGGGCAATACTAAAATACGGAAAAATGGACTTTTCAACTTATTCAAATAATGAAATCCCATCCAAATTAATAATCCACCTATAATTGCAAATAAAATATACGCCTTAATGGACATTAATACATAGACACTAATAAGTATAAAAAGTAGGTTCACAAGTATCTTTCGCTTTCTAAACACGATCATATAAAAACTATATACCGTCCAACCGGCAGCTGCCATAGTATAGGAATCTTTTAAAACCCCACTACCCCAAAAAGCTACAGAAGGAATAAATAATACAGCAATGGCAAGCAACTTATAATTAGACGGATACATATCTACGAACATTAGATATAAGCGCCAAATGCCACTATATGTAACAATAGCTGTTAAAACTGAAACCTGCAAAAAACTCCCGGTAGTAAAAAGCAATAATACAGAAGTAAATCTGGGCACTGTAAATGTGTAAGGATCATGATAATAACCAGGCCAACCTGTAGTTTCATTAAATGCGCTAAAATTTTCCGGTGTTAGATTATTAGCTAAAATACTAAAATAAGTACTTGGATCTTCAAACAATAGATTATTTAAAGCTACTGCACTATTATAATAACCCGTTGTATCACCACCTCCATAATAGAATAAATAAATTAGGCATAAAGCAATAGCACCACCAATTTTATATAGTAACCCCCATTGATAATATTTATAAGCAGGATTCTCTTCTGATTTTCGCATACCTATTCTTCTGGCAATATACCAAGCTATTCCGATATATAACGGAACTATAAATATATCCCAAAATGAAAAATATACCATCTAAGCTAATTTTACTATTGCGAAGATAAACATATCTATGAAAAAGGTGACTTTGAACAATGATGATATCTCTATTTTAAAATTAGACTTGTGGCTAATAAAGTGTTTTTGTAATTTGCGCTGATTTTACCAAATACATATTTGAAAAAAATATTATACATATCATATGATGGCATGACTGACCCATTAGGTCAATCTCAAGTACTTCCCTACCTATTTGGGTTGGTAAAAAAAGGACATCAAATTACCTTGCTTTCATTTGAAAAAGAACAGCGATATAAACAACAAAAGAAACAAATAGAGAGCTTATTAGCAGAACAAAATATCGATTGGAAGCCACTACCTTATACAGCATCACCTCCCATAATTTCATCTATAAAAGACTTTAGGGAGATGAAAAAAACAGCTGCAACCCTATATAAAAACAAGGGCTTTGACATAACTCATTGCAGAGGCTACCTGCCTGCTATGTGCGGGAATTATCTTAAAAAAAGGTTTGGTGTCAAACTGCTATTTGACATGCGAGGCTTCTGGCCAGACGAAAGAGTGGAAGGTGGCATTTGGAATAAATCGAATCCTATTTTCAAAATAGTTTACTACTACTTTAAAAGACAAGAAAAAAAGCTATTTAAATCTGCTGATGCAGTAGTTAGTTTAACACATGCAGGGAAAAAGATTATTGAAAAATGGCCCTACATGCAAACCATCAAAACCAATATCAGCGTAATTCCTTGTTGTGCAGATTTCAATCACTTTGCTGAAGAAAAAATCAACATATCTGAAAGAGATCAGATTAAGAACGAACTGGGAATTCAATCAAAGGACTTTATCATTAGCTATCTTGGCTCAATTGGTTCATGGTATATGCTCCCGGAAATGCTTGATTTCTTTAAAGTATTCCTAAAAATTAAATCAGAGGCCAAATTACTATTCATTTCTCACGACAATCCTGAAATGATTCAAAGAGAAGCAAAGGAAAAGGATATCCCAACAGATAAAATATTAATTAAAGGAGCCCAGAGAGATATGGTGCCAACCATATTATCACTAAGCAACGTCTCTCTGTTCTTTATTAAACCGGTTTACTCAAAACAGGCCTCATCTCCGACAAAGCTGGCTGAAATTCTGGGAATGGGAATTCCGGTTATAGCCAATGCTGGTGTTGGAGATTTGGATGACCTTTTCAATCATCATTTTCCTGGTTTTTTAGTTAATGAATTCACAAACGAAGAATATTATAAAGCTATAGATGTTTTTCTAAACTCCGACCTTGATAAAGTTCAACTAAGATCAACTTCCTTAAAATACTTCTCATTAGAAGATGGCATAAACAAATATAATCTAATATATAATCAACTATGAAAAAACGTATACTATACATAGTTGCGCATAGATATAATCGATCCCCAGGTCAACGTTTTCGTTGTGAACATTTCATCCCATGGCTAAAAGAAAATGGTTACGAAATAACATTCTCAAATATGCTTTCGGAATGGGACGACAAATATTTTTATAAAAAAGGATACTATTTCCTTAAACTCATTATTGTAATTAAATCCTTTATAAAAAGAACCCGTCATATTAGGAATGTAAAGAAATATGATGCCGTATATATCTTTAGAGAAGCCTTTATGCTAGGCACAACCTATTTTGAGAAAAAAATTTATAAAAAAGGTGTTCCAATAATTTTTGATTTTGATGATGCAATTTGGCTAAAAGATATATCAGATGCGAATAAAAGCCTTAGCTGGCTTAAGAAGCCTGAAAAAACAGCCGAAATCTGTAAAATGTCAGATTTAATAATAGCAGGTAATAATTATCTGGCAGAATATGCAAGCCAATATAACAATAACGTTCATGTAATACCCACAACTATCGACACTGCATATCATAAAAGAACTAATAATTACGCAGAAAAAGAACACATAATAATAGGCTGGACTGGGAGTAGCACAACGATCAAACATTTTAACCTGCTTGTTCCTGTTCTAGAAGAATTAAAAAAGAAATACAGCAAAAAACTTAAAATCCGCGTTATTTCTGACGCCCATGTCAATCATGCTGGCTTAGAAATTGAGAATATTCCTTGGAGTGTACTAGATGAAATAACAAAACTTGAAGAGATAGATATTGGCATAATGCCTCTGCCGAATGATAAATGGGCTAAAGGAAAATGTGGATTCAAAGGATTACAATATATGTCTATGGAAATCCCTGCCGTAATGTCGCCAGTTGGTGTAAACAATGAAATAATACACCACGAGAAAAATGGATTTTTAGCAGAAACAGACAAAGATTGGATTGAATTATTAACACAATTAATTGACAACAAAGAACTGCGAAAAACGATTGGGAAAAATGGAAGAAAAACCATTGAAGATCGCTTTTCTATTGAGGCCAATAAACACAAATACTTAGAACTATTCAACTCAGCAATTCAAAAAAAGAATACAAGGAATTCTAGTATCAATTCTTAAAAAGAAAGCTTACATTTTTTTACCTATTGCATGCCAATAAGGTGCTGAATCTGATATTACAATTTCTCCTAATCCGGCATTTTTCATCATATTCGTAATATCTTTTCTTGAGAATCGTTGCTCAAGAGATGTCCCAAACCTATCTAATGAATCATTTCTTATGATATTGAAACTTGTATTTTGATAAAAACTTAGAGGTAATTTTTTAGCAAATTTTCTTAAACCCAAAAATCGACAAAGCCTTCCAAATAAAACAATTGGCATATATACAAAAATTGCAATTAGGTCACATGTGAATTTTTTAAATACTTTTGGAAGTTTGCTAACAAGAAAACGAACCATATTAGCCAAGTTAAACAGCAGTTTAAAACCAATACCCTTATCTTCAAAATTATAGTACAGATAAATATAAAAATATCCCCTTCTTTTAATCTTTTTTACACAGTCCTTCAATGCCTGTTCTGTATTGGGAATATGATGTAATACTCCAATACTCATTCCAAAATCGAATGTTTCGTCATTGAAAGGCAAATTATCAGTAGAAGCCATTGAGAGTCTCACATTTTCCTTATCCTTAAGTAATTTATCCGCTACAAATATTGCCTGACTTGGGTCTACTGCTTCCATAAATCCAATTTTATCACACAAATATTTTGTCCACCTCCCTGTTCCACAACCTATATCAATACCATATGTATTCTTATTTATAATGTTTTCATCTATAATATCGAAATACATATCACCAACTTTTGTTATTTCCTCATTAGAAAAATGACTAAACTTCTGCCATTCTTCGCCAAAAGAATCCACAACAGATTCATCAATATTTTTATCCTCAACATCAGTAGAAAAACAATGTATTGGCCTATTTTCAGACTGAATGATCCTATTTGGCTGCTGATTATACGATTCAGATTTCATCTATTTAATTTTCATTAGTCAAACCCAGCACATAATGAACTCCTGTGGATCAACGATGTATGTTTAGTCATACTTTGATGAATAATTTTGATTGCTAAATCAAGGTCGTTCCAATATGGTTCAATATTCTATTCAAAATAACAAATATAATCTTCAGTAAATAACTTGATTACACACTGAAATTTGAATGAATTATAAATTATGCCCTACAAATTTACAATTCTATATAATAATCCGATTATTCTATAGGTAGAATAATCTAATTTGAATGAATTTAAATGTCTTAATAATACTTTACTAGTATTAATATATCAACTCTTATACTAAAACAGGTAAAAAAACCATAATTCCTCTGGTTTAAAATTTTTACCTTAGTTTTCCTAATTAAAAAGCTATGCATCCAGAAATAAATAGCATTATAAATTGGTGGACTCTTTCGTTCTCGATAGCTGGAGGGCTATCTCTATTCCTATTTGGGATGATGCTTATGACCAATGCACTAAAATCTATTGCAGGTGGGCAATTGAACAGCGTATTGGGGAAAATGACACAAAACCGGGTAACTTCCCTTGCGGCTGGCGCCGGAATTACTGCTATCATTCAATCTTCATCTATCACAACGGTATTAATTGTAGGATTTGTTTCCGCAGGATTAATGGAATTTTCCAAAACACTTGGTATCATATTGGGAGCAAATATTGGAACAACCATTACAGCCCAAATTATTGCTTTTAAAGTAACAGATGCAGCATTGTTTATAGTGGCATTGGGGTATTTAATAACAGCTATTAGTAAGAAGAAAAAAATTAAAGATTTTGGTACTATCTTTTTAGGGCTTGGCCTTATCTTTCTTGGAATGAACATCATGACTCAAGCTACAATGCCCTTGCGCAATTACGAACCATTTATTAACATAATGAGGGAATCAACACTTCCAGTTTATGGTATCTTAATGGGAGCTGTTTTTACAGCTTTGGTTCAAAGTTCATCTGCTACAACAGGGGTTATAATTGTACTAGCTAGTCAGGGATTATTGAGCCTTGAAAACAGTCTTGCACTTATAATTGGGGCAAATATAGGAACTTGTGTAACAGCATTTATTGCGGCTATAGGAAAACCAAGAGCTGCTCTACAGGTTGCCACTGCACATATTCTATTTAAAACCTTTGCGGCATTAGTATTCGTATTTCTAATTCCTGAATTAGCAAACCTTGTAAAATCAATTTCTTCTAATGATTTGGGACGACAGGTTGCTAATGCTCACACCATATTCAATGTAAGTAGCGCAATGGTCTTTATCTTTTTCACAAAATCTATTGCCAAGGGAATTAAAAAAATCTTACCCGATAAAACCTATACCAGTGAAGAAATTCCGCTTTTAGACGAGTATTACTTAGAACATCCTAATCTTGCACTAGATATGGTTGAAAAATCTATCAATGATATGGGACAGGATTTATTGGAAATTGCAAATAAAAGTGTTGAAATTGCGATTACAGGAAATGCCGATGAATTAAAAAAACTACGTGATCAAGATAAATTACTTGATTCAGGTCATGAAAAAATATTGCATTACATAAGTCAAATACAACAGCTTGAACTTAGAGAAAGTGAACTAATCAGAATCCGAAGACAAACAGACATTGCTAATTTATTTGAGAATGCAGGAGACCTTTACACAACCAACATTGTAGAAGCAGCAGAACACAGGCTGGAGAAAAGTTTTACTGTCAGCAATGAAACAAAAAAAATGCTTACAGATTTATTTCACTACGCCAATAATACTGTCTCAAAAGCCGTATTAGCATATCAATATAGAAATAAAAACATTGCATCAACTGTTTTAGAAAGCAAGGGTGAATTCTCAAAAAAACATGCAAAAGTTCATAAACATATCTATCATAGGCTATCCGAAGCAGACGAGAACAGGGTCTCAATCATAAGATTTGAGGTAGAACTACTTGAAGTCGCAAGGAGATTGCACAGTTTAGCCAGAAGAATCTCCCGGAGGACCCTTCGGTCAATTCAAAGTGGATATAAAAATTAGCTACTCGTTGTCTGTAAAACTTTATTATTCGCAATATAAACCTCGCTTTTCGGAATTGGGATACGAATTCCTTCTTTATCCAATGCTTCTTTTATAGCTTCAAGCTGCTCCCAATATACGGGCCAATATTCATTGGGCTTAACCCAGCACCGAGCTGCAATTTTCATATCATACTCACCAAATGCATCAAGCCAAAAATCAGGTTCCGGACTCTTTAATACGCGCGGATGCTTTTTCATCACATTCACAACAATTTTACGCAGATCCTTTATATTGGCTTCA
>PKTE01000359.1 GCA_002869335.1 Salinivirgaceae bacterium
GATGTACACCGTTCACAGCTCAGTTTATCAATGTATCACAAGGTGCAAACACATATGAATGGACATACGGCGATGGAGACAACTACTCTATTAATCTTCCACAAACTGTTTCACATGAATACACAAACAATTCATATTCTAATAGTGCCAATTATACTGCCAAATTACTTGTTACCAACACAGGAGGAGCTTGTAGAGATTCAATGGAACAACAAATTACTGTGTACCCACAGATAAATGCTAGTTTCGCTACTAGTACCCTGGAAGGTTGTCATCCGGTAGAAGTTTCATTTACTAACCTTTCACAGGGTGTAAATACTTATTTTTGGTACTTTTCTGATGAAACAAGATCAAGTCAGGTAAATCCTGTACATATTTTCCGCAATACTAGTAATACAGAAAATAAAAGTTTTAATGTAACTCTTTATACTGAAAATGGCAACGAATGTACTGATGATACTACTATAACAATTCAAGTATATCATAACCCAAGAAGTCTGTTTGACATTAACCAAACTGAAAGCTGTAGTCCTTTACAAATTTCAGCAAATAACAATTCGATTGGATTTGATAGCTTTGAATGGCGTACCGGCGATGGCCAAACTAACACCGGAAATCCATTAAATTACATTTACAATAACACAAGTGGACAAGAAATAACCTATAAATTAGAATTATATACTGAAACAATCAGAAACTGTAAAGATAGCACTTCGCTAATTTTAAATGTTTACCCAATTGCGGTTGCAGATTTCAACATCATTGATCCTGCAGGCTGTAATCCACTTATTACAGGCTTTGAAAACCTTTCAATAAATACAGATAATTACTTCTGGGAATTTGGAGATGGTGTTACAAGTAGTCAACAGGAGCCAACTAAAAGATTTGCTATAACTGGCTATGAGAACGAAACAATTGACGTAAAATTAACAGCATCAAGTGCATTTGATTGTGTAGATTCCATTACTAAAGAGGTTACAGTTTACGTGCAACCAAGAGCAGAATTTGAAGCTGATCCAATGTTGCAGCAATGGGACGACAACATTGTAACACTTACTGATTTGACAAATGGCGGGCCATTTAATTACGTATGGAATTTTGGTGATGGAAATAGCTCTAATGAAGTTCCCGTTAGTACCATAAGTCATACATATGGAGATTGGGGAGAGTATGATATTACACTAGATGTAACTAATAGTAGTTATAACTGTACTGACTCAGACTCTGCAACAATAACTATTGACCCTCCTGTAGTTGTAGCAGAATTCACAATACCACATGTAGATACAGCAGGTTGTGTTCCTCATACTGTAACATTTACAGCAACATCTTCTGATGAAGAAGCTTACGATTTTAATTGGGACTTTGGTGATGGAACAACATCAACCGAACAAAATCCTACAAAAGAATATAGAAGAGCAGGTATTTATATTGTAACCCTAACTGTAACCGGAGAAGATGGAGCGTCCTTTACTACAGGTAAAGTAACAGTATATCCAAAACCTGAAGTAAATTTCACAATGGAACCAAGATTTTTACAGATACCCGGTGATTTTACCCAATGCTATAACTTAACTCCATTTCCAAATAGTCTCGACTTCTTATGGAATTTTGGGGATGGAAGCACTTCAACTGAAGAAAACCCAGCTCAATACTACACCAGCCAGGGAGAGTATGATGTAACACTAACAGCAACTAGCGAATATGGCTGTGATTCTTCACTTACAAGAGAAAACTATATACTAGTAGAAGGAAAAGGTGATTTACAATTCCCTAATGCCTTTACACCATCATTATCTGGACCTTCTGGAGGTAATTATGATCCTAACTCTACAAATAATGACATTTTCTTCCCAATTGCTGAAGGAGTAATTGAATATAGTTTGTTTATTTACAATAGATGGGGAGAACTCATGTTCCAAACTAAAGAAATTAATACTGGTTGGGACGGATATTATAATGGTAAACTATGCCCTCAAGATGTTTATATTTGGAAGGCAACAGGTAAATTTAAAAACGGAAAAACATTTGAACAAACTGGAGATGTTACATTACTTAGATAAAAATATAACCACTAAAATAATAGCTATTTGCATTGTTGTAATTTTTGGGTTCAATGATTTAAAAGCACAGGACCCTCAATTCTCTCAATTTTATGCAACATCATTATATTTAGGTCCTTCTCTAGCAGGCTCAACAGATGGATCAAGAGTAACTCTTAATTATCGAAATCAGTGGCCATTTATAGCCAATGGTTTTCAAAGCTACATGATGTCTGTGGATCATTTCTTCAGTAGAATAAACAGTGGTGTTGGTATTATGGCAATGAGGGAAACAGCAGGAAGCGGTAATTTAAGTTCTCTTTATGTTGGAGGTGCCTATTCATACCACGTTAAACTGAATAGAAATTGGAGCATGCGTCCCGGACTAATGATGAATTACCTGCAGCGGAACATCGATTTTTCATCGCTAGTTTTTACAGATCAAATTGCTAGTGGAGGAGTAACAAATGAAACACTAAATGCTGCAAAAGTTTGGAAACTGGATTTTGCCTCATCAGTTATATTTTTTAATCGCTACATTTGGTTTGGAGCAACAGTAAAGCATTTAACTAAACCTAATGTTTCATTTCTAGGCGATGATATGCGATTAGGTAGAAATTACAGTATTTATGCGGGTTCTCGAATAGAACTGAAAAAAATCAGTTCGGCCTTCCCTCGAGGACAATACCTTTACCCAAGTATTCAATTTAAGTGGCAGGATACATACAAACAACTAGACGCAGGAGCATATTGGGAAATTAACCCTTTACTTTTTGGATTGAGATACCGTGGAATTCCAGTATTCAAAAAACTGCCTAATTCAGATGCAATTATTTTCGTTGCTGGTTTCAGGCAAGAAAGGATAACATTCTCATACAGTTATGACTTAACTATTTCGAGATTATTAGGATCTGGTGGTGGTGGAGCTCATGAAATCGCACTAATATACAATTTCAATCAAAATCTTAAACTAAAGCGTAAACCAATGCCATGTCCACATTGTCAATGGGATTAATCTGCTTATTAAACAAAAAATATCCAAAGGAAATATTAAGAATAACTTATAAACTGTCTATTACTTTTTCCAGCTTAATACCTCTTGAACCTTTTAAAAGTATTGTTTTACCTTTTAAAGGATTATCTTTAAAATACGCAACTAGTTCATCTACATTTTTAAACCAATGTTGAGTGATTTCATTCTTAAGATTATAAAACTCCTCTCCTACAAAATAAGTATCATCAAATGCCTCCAACTCAGATATATGATGAATTAACACATCATGCTCTCTCCTACTAACCCGGCCTAGTTCAAGCATATCGCCAAGTATTAGAATTTTATTATCAACCTTGTAACCAGCAAATCCATCTAAAGCTAGTTTCATTGATGTTGGATTAGCATTATAACTGTCTATTATTAATGTATTTGAGTCAGTTTCTTTAAATTGCGATCTTAAATTCTTCGGTTCATATGCTTCAAGAGCCTCTTTCATTGATTTTGCATCTACATCAAAATAGTTTCCGATACAAACAGCTGCAAGAGCATTTTCATAATTGTAAGCGCCCACAAGCTTTAGTTGAATCTGATTCTCAGGAGCAGACCAATCCAATTCTCCATCATCATAAACCATTTCACCAGTAGCTATCCATTTAAACGAAACAAAAGGATATTCATTAATGAGTTGCCCCTGACAGTGCGTAAACCGAGATACGCCATAATGAATTGTTTTACGCGGAGGATTCATATCTTCAAGATACTCATCATCATAATTAACGAAAGCTGTACCGTTGTTTAGATATAGGAAATCATATAATTCGCCTTTTGTCTTCATCACCTTTTCAAAAGACCCAAATCCTTCCAGGTGAGCTTTTCCCACATTAGTAATAATACCATGTGTTGGTTGTGCAATTTCACAAAGTTCTTTAATATCACCTTGCTTGGAGGCACCCATTTCAATTACAGCTAATTCATGTTCAGTTGTAATCTCCAATAAAGAAAGAGGCACTCCTATATGATTATTAAAATTGCCTACCGTAGAATAAGCCTTATACTTTTTGTTTAAAACAGCGGAGATTAACTCTTTTGTAGTTGTTTTACCATTTGTTCCAGTAATAGCAATAATAGGTAAATCAAGGTGATTTCTATGAAAACGTGATAAATTTTGCAATGCAATAAGAACACTACTTACAAGTAGATATCTATCATCCTCAACCACTTCCGGATCATCAACAACAGCATACTTACAAACTTTCAAAGCATCTTTTGCAAATCTATTACCATCAAAACTCTCGCCTTTCAAGGCAAAAAAGATGCTATCCGGTTTTGGATTTCTACTATCTGTAGAA
Source organism: Salinivirgaceae bacterium (assembly GCA_002869335.1). GTDB lineage: Bacteria > Bacteroidota > Bacteroidia > Bacteroidales > Salinivirgaceae > Salinivirga. The sequence continues at coordinate 4,386 of PKTE01000359.1, forward strand.
ATCAATGGATATTCCTTAAATATCTTATATAATTTAGCAATGTTCATAAAGTAAAGATATAAATTCTTTGTTAAATAATATGCCAATAAATAAAAAAGGGATTATCCTTAGATAATCCCTTTATATATTGATAACGAACATTCTGTTAATACGAAGCAGGTTTTCCTAGACGTGTCATAGCGCAACGGAAGCCAAGATCATCTCTTGCATCATCTTCCTGTAGATATCTTCTAGCTCCAGGACTTAACCAATATGTACGGTCTCTCCAACCACCACCTTTATATACACGTGTATGGTCATTGATTAAAGAAACAGCTGCAGGATCTTCCATACTTTTACCTGTATAGTACATGCGCTGACTTCCTTCACCAATTGCCGCTTCTTCATTATTATAATAAATACTTGAAGCTAAATCACCATCAAGGTAATTAATATTATCTGCTTTACGATAATTTCTTCTTCCATAAGCTTCTTCATCACTTACTGGACGGTATTGGATTCTACCTAACGAGTCTTTTCTTGCGATTTTACCCTCGGCATCACGCACCTGTGTTTTGAATACATTACCACGGAAAGGACGGAATTCACCGAAATCTGCAAATGTCATTGGACGATATACATCAAGAACCCACTCATTCACATTTCCTGCCATATCATAAAGTCCAAAATCATTTGGCCAAAATTCACCAACTTTTGTTGTAATATCGCCTTCATCATTCAAGGCTCCCGCAACTCCCATCATATCACCAGCTCCACGAACATAGTTTGCACGCATTTTTCCTTCATCAGAACTATTTTCTCTACGTAAACGATCACCAGACCAAGGATAAATTCTTCTCTGATATACTCTCTCGCCTACTGACTCTCCTATAACTGCTAATGCAGCATATTCCCATTCAGCTTCAGTTGGAAGTCTGTACTTTGGCAAAAATGCTCCATCTTCCATACGAATTCTACGAGTATCTTTTGTTGGATCTAAATCTTCAATAGGTTGATCAACAGCACCTTCATACTGTCCAGCAAGATATGATTCTGTATTAAAGTTCTCAGCATCTTGTTGATTAGCATCTGGTAACAATACATTGAGATCAATAAGGCGTTGCTCATTTACTCTGTCTGTTCTCCATTGACAAAAATCATTAGCTTGTAACCAATTCACTCCAACTACAGGATAATCTTCGTAGGCAGGGTGTCTAAAATAATATTCTACATAAGGCTCATTATAAGCTAATGGTCTACGCCATACCAATGTATCAGGCAAGGCATTTTTATATACATCAGGATAACTTACAAAAACTCTACGCAACCAGTATAGATATTCTCTATAACTAAGGTTACTTACTTCTTTTTCATCCATATAAAAAGATGATACCGTTACCTGACGAGGGAAATTGTCCCACTCATGCATTACATCCTGATCAGTACGTCCCATTATAAACGTACCACCTTCAACAAGTACCAAACCTGGACCTGTATCCTGTCCTAAAAATATCGCAGATCTACCAAACCCACCATATTCAGGATCATCATAATTCCACCCTGTAACACTAGAAGTCTCGTTAGAACAGGATGATACGGCTAATAAACCTCCTAACAATAATAAATTGAATGCTCGAATTTTCATAGTTTTCCTAATTATGTTCGTTCTACAAATATATACAAAAACCTACTATTTCAACACTTTTTGTCAAAAACTTAAACAATTCTTGGTCTTAACATCTTTCCTTTTTTCTTTAAAGTCTGATAAATAATAAGTTAGCGCAATCTCATGAGCCCCTAAAAAAACGCCGGAACCATTGACTGGTATATCATAACTATATGAAAACTCCCAATTCAATGTTTTTATTGTTCCCATTATAATCAAAGAGCTCATTTGCAATGGAAAGTGATTACGAATCCATAAGCCTGCTCCAACTTTATTATAAGTTGCGTATACGCCAGTTGTCAACTGATTGTTTCCTTTTTGTTGCTCAAAAATGAAATGTGGGGCAAAATACCCGTAATTTTGCCCGGGTAATCTATAGTCAATCCTCGCTCCATAGTGATATAAAAAAGTCCTATACAACTGACTATTCACAATTAATGCCTTGGCTTGTGATTCTGTTAGATGCCGTACAGCAAATCCCACGTAATGAACCTTATAGTTTAATCCTAAACCAGCAGCCACATCATAAGTTAAACTAGAGGGAGGCTTAGTATTTGAAGCTCCGCCAGCATTTGTAATATCAGAAGGCAACACAATATCAGATACGTTCCAAGTGCGCGTCACCCCCCCCGCTTCCAAACCAAGTGTCAAAAAAAGATTTTCTCTTAGACTGACTTTTCGAGAAAATTGTGCTCCGAAAAAACCAGTTCTTGCCATTCCGTCCTCAACCCACATAAACCTACCTCCTAGCCCAGAATTAGTGGCCTCAAAAGGCAAATCAAAAGAAACGCTATATGCTGTATTTTCCAATGCTCCAAAATCAGCATTGCGATAATTCACAAAGGCTCTTCCACATGATTGCAAAGCAGTTAATGACGGGTTCAAATAAATCGGATTTTTATAAAATTGAGAAAAAGTAACATCCTGAGCATTTAAGAAGCTGCTCATAATAAGATTTACAAATACAACATATATTATTAAACCAATTCTCTTCAACTTATTTATTTTTCACAAAACTATTTATAAAATGCCAAAACAAAAGATTATCTCTTTTTTTTTTGATGTATTCAAATAAGCATATTTTATTTGCAATAATGTGACGCCTATTGGCGTTTAAATTCCGAAATATAATTTAACAACTATCTTTGACAAAAACGATCTTTTTTGAGCAAACATTGTAATAGATAGTATAATTATTATTGAAAAGCATCAAATAGTTAAAAGTAGATTTCAACAATTAGATTAAAAATAAAATTGCAATAAATGAAGTATTTAGCAGTCATTTTACTGAGTTTTCTTACTATAAACATTACGGCGCAAAACAAAGTCGAATATTCAATTTCAAATGATTGGTATACCAATAAAAATATCAATAAGCCTCTTTTTAAAGATGTGTATTTTTTTGATTAAACACCCAATATTCCTTATCATATTATCACAATCGATATTCCAGATAATGCTGAAGTAAAAAATATCGAATTCAAAAGTACAGAATTTAAATCCTGGAGTAGATTCAATAGTATTATTAATGAAAATCTAAAAAACGAAATTGAGATTATTAATAAGACAAGCATCACTAAAAAACAAAAACAAGTAGAAATATGGGTTTCATGTGCCATTAATCAAAATGGGAACTATGCCGTATTAGAGAAAGCAGATATTACAGTTAATTTGGAATCATCAAGAAACAGTCAAAAAATATCGAGAGATTACCCAGCAAACTCAATTTTATCAACAGGTGAGTGGAAAAAAATAAGCGTTGTAGAAAGTGGCGTTTATAAAATAACCTACAATCAAATTTCTAATTGGGGACTTGATAATCCTGAAAATATTAGAATTTATGGTTTTGGAGGCAAACAATTATCATTCAGAGTAAACTCAGATGATCCTTACGAACTACCAGAAGTGCCTATATGGATAAATACAGGAAGTGATGGAATTTTCAACAGTGGAGATTATTTGCTTTTTTATGGACAAGGCATTGAAAACAGATATACAATAGATAATGAAACAATCATGGTTAAAGAGCATGATTACACATTAAAAGGACACTATTTCATAACCACATCTCATGGACCTTCGAGTCAAATAAATACTGTAGATTACAACTCACAATCATCATCAATTACTGTTAATCAATATACAGATGTACAACTGGTAAACTATAGGGATAATAATTTAAATCATACAGGAAGAATATTCTTTGGAGAACCTCTCCAACCTGCAGACAGACAAACAATTGAGTTTGATTTCCCCAACCTAGTTTCATCAGAAAATGTAAAACTAAATGCTCAGGTTGGTGCAATTAGTTCGGGAGTTAATTCCTATATGCGCTATTATCTAAATGATAACTACATCAGTCAGGTTTCAATTTTTAAAAGCACCAGTTACTTTAAAGGTCGCGGAGCAACATTTACAACAAACTTAACTGTTCCCGAAGATCAATTTGATTTTACATTTGAATACTCATCAACAAATGTTACTGCTCAGGGATATATTGGATATGTTCAGGCTATGGCTAAAAGGCAAATGAAATATATTGGCGAACAACAAATAATGCAGGATCTTGACCATATTAATACTTCAGAAATTATTAATTACGAAATTTCTGACTTGCCGGAAAATGCCTTGATTTGGAACATCTCAAACCCTGGAAACCCAGAAAACATTGCTAAAATGAGCATTAATAGCAGCACAATCAGTTTTAAAAAACCTGCAGATGATGAAAATATGTTCATTGCATTTGAAGAAGATGATGCTTTATCACCTAGCCTTGAAGGAAGTATTGATAATCAAGATTTATACAATATTGGTTTTTATGATTTTATAATCCTAACTCATCCTGACTTTAAGTCCTATGCTGAAGAGCTTGCAGAATACCACAGGACAAATGACAACCTATCAGTGCTAGTAATAGACCCACAACCCATTTACAATGAATTTTCGAGTGGTAATCAAGATGTTTCAGCCATTAGAAACTTTCTAAAAACACTTTACGATAAAGCAACGAATGAAGAGGAACGACCAAAACACTTACTTTTATTTGGTGACGGCTCTTATGATAATATTTCAACTACAGATAATACTAACTTTATCCCTACTTTCCAAACAAACAGAATAGATTCCTACTTATCGGTAGCATGTGATGATTTTTTCGTTATGCTTGATGAAGGAGAAGGTGGTGATGAATTTGATTACTCTTTAAATGGTAAACTTGACATGGGTGTGGGCCGGTTTCCAGTAAACACTGGCAGGCAAGCTGAAATTATTTTGGAAAAGACATTGGATTATATGCAAAATCCAAATCTTGGACCTTGGAAAAACAATTTAGTATTTGTAGGCGATGACGCTGACAAAACCGATTACTATTTGCAAGAGGATGCCTATGAGCTTGCAGATATTATTATGACTAATTACAGGTGGATGAATCCAAAACTAATTCTTTTAGATGCTTACCCACAAGAATCTACGCCTGCCGGTGAAAGATATCCAGAAGTAACAAAAGCAATAAACGGGCATATCCATAATGGAACTTTAATTTTTAATTATACTGGACATGGAAGTGAAGAAAGATTGGCGCACGAAGCAATATTGGACAAAAACACCGTTAAAGGTTGGAGCAATGATAAACTACCATTTTTCATGACTGGTTCTTGTGAAGTTAGCCGTTACGATAATAAAAACCTCCAATCATTAGGTGAAGCCATTCTGCTAAAAGAAAACGGAGGAGCAATTACTCTTTTTTCAACTACCAGGGTTGTATTTGGGGGCTCTAACCAAACATTAAGCCGGAACTTTTACAATAACATATTTAAACCCAACGAAGATGGCTCTTATAAAACTTTAGGAGAAGTGATTCAAATCACAAAAAACAAAACATCAGGTGATAATATGCGAAATTTCACACTATTTGGGAATCCAGCTTTAAGACTAGATATACCACCATTCAGGGTCGTAACCGATTCAATAAATGGCAACATGGCTATCAATGAACCTGATACAGTTATTACTGATACTTTAAAAGCATTAAAAAAGATAACTATACACGGACATATTGTTGATTCTTCAAATAGCAGACAAAACTTCAATGGAACTATTTATCCGATTGTTTATGATAAAATGAAGAATAAAACCACATTAAATAATGATGATAACAGTAATGGTCCTTTTACATACAGTGAATACAGCAACATTATTTATAAAGGTAAAGCAACCATTGAAAATGGAAAATTCCGTTTTGATTTTATAGTACCTATTGATATTGATTACGAATTTGGAACAGGTAAAATATCTTTTTATGCCGAAAATAATGAAACGGATGCTTACGGACATTTCGATAATTTTATCGTTGGTGGCTCAGACACAACAAACGTATCAGACAATAGCGGTCCGGAAATGTCCCTCTTTATGAACGATACAACTTTTATAAACGGAGGAACAGTTGATGAATCTCCAATGCTTATTGCCAAATTATTTGACGATTATGGTGTAAATACTACAGGAAATGTAATAGGCCATGACCTTACAGCAACCTTAAATGGCGATATTCTTAATAAAATTGTATTAAATGATTTCTACGAAAATGATCTAAATAGCTATCAATCAGGTAAAATTGAATATCAATTAATAAATCTGGAAGAAGGCACACATACACTTGAAGTAAAAGCCTGGGATATTTTAAATAATTCCTCAACAGAACTCATCGAGTTTATTGTGGCAAATTCAGAAGATGTGGTTTTATCACATGTACTTAACTATCCTAATCCTTTTACAACAAAAACAAGTTTTATTTTTGAACACAATCAACCAAATGAAATCATAGATGTTAGAGTACAAGTATTCACTGTTTCAGGTAAGTTGATAAAAACAATGGAAACTACCATAAGTGGAACACAATATATGAATAATCCTATCGTTTGGGATGGAAGGGATGACTTTGGTGATCCTATTGGAAGAGGAGTTTATATATATAAGGTGAGATTATCCACATCGGATGGAAAAAGTGGAGAAAAATTTGAAAAGCTTGTAATATTACGATAATTCCAAAAAAAACTTAATTTTGTACCCTTATTGAAAAAAGAATGATGATGAGAATTTTGAAAATTACAGTAGTTTTAACAGTACTTGTTGGATTAAATATCAATGGGGCATTTGCTCAGTACGACTACAATGAGTTGCTTTCAGAGAAAGAATATAACCCAATACGAACGGGAGTTCCTTTTTTGATGATAGCACCCGACTCCAGATCAGCAGGAATGGGAGATGCTGGCGTAGCTACTACACCAGATGAAGCATCTATTTTTTGGAATCCCGCAAAATTAGGTTTCATTGAAAACGATTTTGGAGCTAATGTATCATACACGCCCTGGTTAAGACAATTAGTAGATGATATTAGCTTATACTACATTTCTAGTCACTACAGAATTGATGAAAATCAAACTATTGGAGCTTCTATCAGATATTTCTCACTGGGAGACATCCAATTCACGGATGAAAGTGGTAATGAATTAAACACATTTAACCCAAACGAGTTTGCCATTACTGGTTCATATGGACGTAAATTAGGAGAATTTTTCTCAATGGGTATTTCAGCTAAATATATCCATTCAAATTTGACAGGATCAAATACTACTACACACCCAGGTAATGCATTTGCTTTCGATTTAGGTATGTTCTATACTAAAGAACTCCGGGTAAACGGACAAAATGCACTTATGAACTATGGTATGAGTTTTACTAATATCGGTTCAACAATCAGTTACTCTGACGATATTAAAAACTTTCTGCCAATGAACCTTAGACTTGGTGGTGCCTTTATGTATGAGATTGATGAGTATAATTCAATCGGTGCTACTGTTGACTTTAACAAACTTTTAGCTCCGACAACGACTTATATTAAAAACGAAGATGATGACTTTATCATTGCTGAGGAAACCACTGATGTATCAGTAGCCACTGCAATTGTAGAATCATTTTATGATGCTCCAGGAATCAATGGAATGAGTCCATTTGAAGAAGAGATTAAAGAGATCAATACTTCTGTAGGGATAGAATATTGGTATGATAAAAAACTAGCCTTTCGCTCAGGATTCTTTTACGAACCTAAAGAAAAAGGAAATAGAAAATACGTTACAGTTGGAGCAGGATTTAAACTAAATGTTTTTGGAATTGATGTTGCATACTTGATTCCTACAACTGCCAACAACCCACTTAAAAACACAATTAGATTCAGTTTACTGTTTAATTTTGATGCTATAGCACAACCATAACATGCAAATACGAACAGGATTAGGATATGATGTACACCGCCTAGCACCAGGAGAAACCCTGATACTTGGCGGTGTTTCAGTTCCATACGAATTGGGAACTGTTGCCCACTCTGATGGAGATGTATTATTGCATGCCATTTCTGATGCCTTATTAGGAGCAGCAGCCCTAAAAGATATCGGGTACCATTTTCCCGATACTGATGACCGCTTTAAAGATGCCAATAGTCTTGATTTACTTAAACAGAGCTACCAATTAGTTAAAGCTAAAGGGTTTACCCTAAGTAATATTGATGCAACTATCGCCATGCAAAGACCCAAGCTCAAGCCATTTATTGACGAAATGTGTGCTAAAATAGCCAATACACTTGGCATTGAAATTGATAGTGTCTCTGTGAAAGCCACAACCACAGAAAAATTAGGGTTTGTTGGTAAAGAAGAAGGCATAGAAGCCTTCGCAACAGTTTTAATTATTTCAAAATAAAATAATGATTATTAGATACTATTCTACACCGCAATGCAATATCTGCAAATCACTTAAACCCAAAGTAATTGAGTTAGCTAAAAAATACAACATCACTTTTGAATACGTTGATTTAAATGAGAACGAAGAATTGAAAGGTCAGCTATTACTATTCTCAGTGCCAGCTGTAATCTTTTTTGATGAAGATAGAGAGATGAAAAGGTTTGTGCGTACTTTTGGTATTATCGAATTAGAAGATTTTATACAAAGAGTAATGTAATTGAGTTATTTTCTACTGTATTCTGAAAATACTGTTTCATTTATACTTCCGCCACTTACCTGAAATTCGAGTGATATTCCGGTATAATCTGCATTGATTGTACCAGCTCCCTGAATAAAATTATTATCTACTGTTTGTCCATTTATAAGTAATTCAAATCCATCAACCTCAACTATAAGTTCTTCGTCATTTCCAGTTCTGTAAAAATTGATAATTTTATATAATGTTGAATCCGATGGCATTCTCTGAATACTAACATTATACCTCCTATAAGAAGATACCTCACCATTATCCTCAACAAGCCATTCACCAATTATGGATGAATAATCGTTGTCTTTATCGCAACTAAAAACAACAAATAAGGAAATTATTAATATCGCCAGTAATCTCATAATTAATATTTTATTAGTGTGAATATAAGAAAAAAAAATGAGACAATAACTATCCAAAATAAAAATGGAGTCATAAAAATATGACTCCATTCACTATTTTATATAATGTCTTTTATATTAGGTTATCGATTAGTTTGTCATCTGCATGATTTGGCAAAGTTACCTTTAATCGAGGCTCCTGCTCCATGGCTCTTTTTATAGCAAACTCAGCACCTTCATTCCTTGCCCAGCTTCTACGTGAGATACCATTATTAACATCCCAATGAAGCATCATTTTAAGTCTTCGGTCGGCGTCATCAGATCCATCTAGCAGCATACCAAAACCACCATTAATTACTTCACCCCAACCTACTCCACCACCATTGTGGATAGAAATCCAGGTGGCGCCTCGGAAACCGTCTCCTATTACATTATGAATAGCCATATCTGCAGTAAACTGAGAACCATCATAAATATTTGAAGTTTCACGGAAAGTTGAATCTGTACCAGAAACATCATGATGGTCGCGACCTAATACTACCGGCCCAATCTTACCCTCTTTAATTGCATTATTAAAAGCCTCAGCAATTTTTATACGTCCCTCGTCATCGGCATAAAGAATACGAGCTTGCGAACCTACAACCAGTTTATTTTCTTGAGCCCCTTTAATCCATTGGATATTATCAGCCATTTGCTGTTGAATTTCTTTAGGAGAATTCTTTCTTATCTCATCCAAAACTTCACTTGCTACTCTGTCTGTAGCTTCTAAGTCCTCTGGCTTTCCTGATGTACAAACCCAACGGAATGGACCAAATCCATAGTCAAAACACATTGGTCCCATTATATCCTGAACATATGATGGATACTTAAAGTCAATGCCATTTGCGGCCATAATATCAGCTCCTGCCCTGCTCGATTCCAACAAGAAAGCATTTCCATAATCAAAGAAATACATACCAATATCTACAAGTCTATTAATTGCGGCTACTTGTCTGCGCAATGATTCCTGAACCTTTTCTTTAAACTTTTCAGGATCTTCTGCCATCATTTTGTTTGATTCTTCAAAGGATACTCCTACTGGATAATATCCACCTGCCCATGGATTATGTAATGAGGTTTGGTCAGAACCCATATCAACATATATATTTCTTTCCACCATTCGCTCCCACAATTCAACTATATTACCGAGAAAGGCGATTGAATGAGCTTCTTTTTTATTTTGATATTCGATGGCAGTATCAATTGTTTTATCGACATCTTCTATAACTTCATCTACCCAACCTTGCTCATGACGCTTATAAGCTGCATCAGGATTAACTTCGGCTGTAATGCTTACAACACCAGCAATATTTCCAGCTTTTGGTTGAGCACCGCTCATACCTCCCAAACCAGCAGTAACAAAAAGACGAGGTTTTGATGCATCACCTTTATGTGCAATCATTCTGGAAGCATTCAAAACAGTAATAGTAGTACCATGAACAATTCCTTGTGGTCCGATATACATGTATGATCCAGCGGTCATTTGCCCATACTGCGTAACCCCAAGGGCATTAAATTTCTCCCAATCATCTGGTTTTGAATAATTAGGAATCATCATACCATTCGTTACTACTACCCGTGGCGCATCTTTATGTGAAGGATACAATCCCATCGGGTGACCTGAATACATTACCAAAGTTTGCTCATTTGTCATTTCTGACAAATATTTCATAGCTAAACGGTATTGCGCCCAATTTTGAAAAACAGCTCCATTTCCTCCGTAAGTAATCAATTCATGTGGATGCTGAGCCACAGCAGGATCCAGATTATTTTGAATCATCAACATAATAGCTGCAGCCTGCTTGCATTTTGCAGGATACCAATCAATTGGTCTGGCTTTCATCTCATAGTCAGGACGAAACCTGTACATATAAATTCGGCCATATTTCTCCAATTCTTCAGCAAATTCAGGAGCCAATTCAGCATGAAAAGACACATCAAAATAGCGAAGCGCATTTCTCAATGCAAGTTTTTTCTCTTCCTTTGATAAAATCTCCTTACGCTTTGGCGCATGATTAGCTTTTGGATCATATTCTTTTTTAGAAGGCAGATTAGACGGGATACCCTCTATCAATAATTGTTGAAAATCTTCTTTAGTCATAGCGATAATTTTTCTAGCGCAAAAGTATCAAAAATCCAGTTATTTAAAACTGTCAAAAGTCAGTAAATTGAAATTGCTCCCAACATAAATTTTGGCAATAAAATAACATAAGGTATCTTTCGGCACCAAAACAAGCAAAAATGAGCGAAAACAAATTAATTGAAATTGCTGCTAAGTATATCAATAGTACAAATAGAAATATTTTTCTTACAGGAAAAGCCGGAACAGGTAAAACTACATTCTTAAGAGATATCACAAAAAAAACTCATAAAAATACTATCGTTGCAGCTCCTACAGGTATTGCAGCAATTAACGCTGGTGGTGTAACCTTACACTCATTGTTTCAACTACCTTTTGGCACATTTATCCCTGACAGTAAAATACCTCAAGCTTCCTCTCATTTTGAATTGAACAGCAAAGCAACGCTTATCAAAAACTTGAAGCTCAATAAAGCTAAAAGGCAATTAATATACAGCATCGAGCTACTAATAATTGATGAAGTAAGTATGCTAAGGGCTGATATCCTGGATGCAATAGATACCGTATTAAAATATATCAAACGAAATAAACATGCTTTTGGAGGCATTCAAATTCTTTTTATTGGGGACTTATTGCAATTGCCTCCAGTAGTAAAGCAAGATGAATGGAACTTACTTAAAAGCTATTATGACAATTTATACTTTTTCAATGCTTTGGCTCTAAAAGAAGAAAAACCAATACACATTGAACTGGAAAAAGTTTATAGGCAAGAAGACCAGGATTTTATTGACATACTTAACAACTTAAGAAATAACAAACTCACAGACAAAGACATAGAAATTTTAAATAATCACTACAAGCCCTCACCAAATCTCAACGAAGATGCAATTTTCATCACTACTCATAACCGTAAAGCTGATAGCATAAATGAAAAAGAGCTAAATAAGTTAACCGGCAGCTCACAAACTTACGAAGCCTCCATAAAAAAAGATTTCAATGAATCACAATACCCTATAGATCCTAATATAACACTTAAAAAAGGGGCTAAGGTGATGTTCATTAAAAATGACTATTCTGGGGAGCAAAGGTACTTTAATGGAAAAATCGGAACTGTAATTGAACTTGACGATGACGGTCCTGTAGTTGAATTTTCTGATGGCACAGATCCATTTATTGTTGAACCGTATACATGGGAGAATAAAAGATTTAAGCTCAACAAAGAAACAAATGAAATTGAAACTACGGTTAAGGGTACTTTCACACATTTGCCACTTAAATTAGCATGGGCTGTAACTGTTCATAAAAGCCAGGGACTCACATTTGACAAAGCCATAATTGATGTATCAGAAGCATTTGCTCCGGGTCAAATTTATGTTGCATTATCGCGCTTAAGATCATTGAATGGCCTTATTTTAAATGCTCCAATTAAGGGAAGAACTCATGACTTTGAAGATGCAATTATTGATTTCAGCAAGGAAAAGCTAGATTCTGGAATACTGGAAAAAAACTTTAAACCTGATGCATGGAACTATATTGTTTCTTATGCAAAAGAAGCTTTTAATCTTGAAAACCTATATTATCAGTTTAAAAACCACGAGGAAAGCTATAATAAATCAACTATTCATTCCAAAAAACAACAATATAAATCTTGGGCAACAGATACAAAGAAAAGTATTCTCCCATATAAAACAACGGGAGAAAAATTCATTCAGAAAATAAATCAAATTGATTATAATTTTAATGAAAACAATACTGCATGGTTAGTTGAAAAAATTGATGGCGGTGCTAAATATTTCAATGAGAATTTATCGTTTATAGTTAAATCAATACAGGACCATGCAAAAGAGATAAACGAACAAACAGGCGTGAAAGCCTATCTAAAGGAGCTTGAAAATCTTGAACTCGCAATTAATTCGCAGATTGAAAAGTTTAATAAAGCCAAAGTATTTACAAAATCATTCATTGAAAACACCATACCAAACAAGGCAACATTTTCAAAAGAAAAAAGAGAATCTGATTCAAATAATCCATATGCACCGAAAAAAAAGCAAAAAACACCCTCACATCAAGTCTCGTTCAATATGTACAAAGACAATATGAGCATTGAAGAGATTGCTGAAGCAAGAAATATGTCACACATTACCATTGAAGGTCATCTGGCAGAACATATTGAATCAGGAGAAATTGAATATACTGAGCTAATTGAGGAAGAAACTTATCAGCTAATTAAAAAAGCAACTGAAACATTAAAGACATATCACCTCACTCCGATAAAAAAAGCTATTAGCAATGATTACAGTTTCAGCGATATAAAAATTGTAATTGCTGCTTTGAAAGCAAAAAAAATGTATAGAGAAGAATTTAGGAATAAATCTGATTAAAAAAAGAGCGATCTCAAATTCCTGATCGCTCTAAATATATAGAACATATATTATCGTAAAACTTTCTTAATAGCTGCTTTCAATTTATCTGGAACAAATGGCTTAATGATCCATCCAGTAGCTCCGGCCTCTTTTGCCATAAGCTTTTTCTCGGTTTGAGATTCCGTAGTAAGAAACAAGATAGGAATTGTCTTATAGTGTTCGCTATTTCGAACATCTTTAATAAACTCAATTCCATCTTTATGCGGCATATGAAGATCTGTTATCACCAAATCAATATGGCGTCCATCAATAAATTTTCCCGCATCTACACCGTCTTTTCCGATCATAACCGAATATCCCTCTGTTTTTAGGGTGAAACTAATTAGCTCGCGGATACTCTCTGAATCGTCAACAATTAAAATATTTTTACTCATAAAGTTTAATTTATCTTATTCAAAATTAAACTAAATATCACAATTCACAAATAACATATTAAGACTCAAAACATGATTTTTATCCATATTCATTGTAACTTATTTATTTACTTTTGCGAAAACAAATCTATAGTATCAAGTTGACAAACTTAAGAACCAATAAACACCAACCAACTTTAAAACCATAAGTTACTATGTTTAAATCAAAATTCTTATTTAAAAAGCTTTTTAAACTGTTTACTGTAGTTTTTTTCTTAAGCATTTCAATGCATTCTAAAGCGCAGCAAGAAAACAAGGATGAATTTAAATTTGGAGGTGCAGTACGTTATAATATACAATCAACAAATTTTGAAAGTGATCCAACCGCTTTAAGCACATCTGCAACCTGGGATACATGGAGATTAAATATTGATGGGTCTATGAAAGGGCTCGACTTGAGTTTCGAATATCGATTTTACCCTACATTTGGCACTCATTTCATACATCATGGTTGGTTTGGTTATGCTTTTAATGATAAAATATATATGAAGCTTGGCGTTAGTCAGGTACCATTTGGCATTTTAAAATTTGCTTCTCACTCATTTTTCTTTCAAGGTCCATATTATGTAGGTTTAGAAGATGATTATGATATGGGAATCCGTTTTGACATTAAACCACTTGATAAACTTGACCTAGCCATTGCATATTACAGACAAGCTGAACCAGAGGGTCCAATAAATGGAGGGAGTGCAACTTTCGGTAATGCAGGGCCAGGGCGTTATTCGTATGATATTTCACCAACTGAAAACACGCCCGTAAGAGAACTCAATCATATAAATACACGTCTTGCATATCATATAAATGAAAACATTGAATTTGGGATTTCATCTCAAATTGGGCAAAACTATAACTCATACCTTAACTCATCACAACTTTCAACAGCATTTGCTGTGCATGCATTAATTAATATTGGCAAGCTTAGTGTAAAATCGGAGTATATAAATTACAACTATAGAGCTAAAGATACGAGCAATAATAAAGTAAATCTCGTACCGGTTGGAGCCTATGGACTCATTTATAATATTTCTAGTAAGGCCAATATCTATTCATTAAGCCTTGCATATGATATTGATGTAAATTTAGGACCAATAACCAAAATACAACCATATATTGATCTGTCATTAATCGAAAAATTACATTATGATTTTGAAAATACATACCATGTAATTCCAGGCTTTCTGATTCAGGCAGGTCCAATTTATGCCTTTGTAGACTTTGCTATGGGTAAGAATCACCCATGGCTAACCGATGATTTTGGAGTAGGGATGGATCAAGGCAGGACCTACAGCACGCAAACAGACTCGCATTTCGATTACTACACCTCTGAAATAAAAAAAGATAATACTCCAGTGTCGATAAAAAAACTTGACTGGAACTATAGATTTAATATAAATTTAGGCTATTATTTCTAATAATACTATCATATGAATTATATAAAAAATCAAAAAAACAGTTTCTTCATTTCAATGTCCTCATTATTATTAATGCTGGTAATGATAAATATTAGCTGTTCGCAAAAATCAAATAAAACCAGTTCCCAATCAGACCAATCTGATACAAGTATTAAAATAGCTTATCCAAATTGGGCAGAAGGAATAGCATTTACGCATCTAGCTCAAGCAGCTTTGCTTGACAAAGGATATAAGGTAAAAATCACCCCTATGGAACCAGGCCCTATTTATGCAGCTTTAGCAAAAGGTGGCTATGATATTATGATGGATGCATGGCTACCAAACACACATAACGATTATTGGGCAAAATATGGTGATAAACTCGAAAAAATTGGAGAATCTTTTAGCGATGGAACAACAGGTTTAGTAGTGCCTGCTTACGTTGAAATAAACTCAATCGAAGAGCTTAACGCAAATGCAGACAGATTTGACGGTAAAATAATGGGTATTGAAAGTGGTGCGGGAATACATGCCAACACTGAAAAAGCTATTGAAGAATACGCCCTTGATTTCAAACAAATCACATCCAGTGGTCCGGCAATGCTAGCTTCTTTAAAGAGGGCTTATGCTAAAAAAGAGCCCATCATTATTACTGGATGGAAACCTCATTACATGTGGGGTGATTATGAATTAAAATACCTGGATGATCCCAAAGGTGTTTATCCAAAAGATGTTTGCGCTATTATAACAAGAAAAGATTTTAAAAAGGATAATCCTGTTGTGGGAGAATTTCTTACAAATTTTAACATGAAAGAACCTGACTTAATAGATCTTTTAGCAAAAATTAAAGAATCTGATGACACTGAAATAGCCGCAAAAAAATGGTACAATAACCATAAGGAACTTGTTGAAAGCTGGATGCCCGAAAAGATGAAGGCCAACAAATAAACAATTAAATTTTAAGATTTTATTAACACCGGCACGTTTTGTCGGTGTTTTTTTTATGCTGTTTCGCCATAAATCACTAATTTTAAAGCTGACTTAATCAGGGATATAATAAAAAACATAGGCTTATTCGTTTGAAAAGCCAATTTAAGACATAAAAAAATGAGAAAAATAATCGGCCTTACCTTAATCGTGATATTCATTTACTCATGCGATCAAAAAGCAGATATTAGAGAAAAAGCATTCATTGGAAATGAGTGGACCATTGGAGATGAAGTCATTTTCAGAAATGATTCAAGCGTATCTTATGCTAAATTTGATCCTGTGAAAAAAGAGATGGTTGGAGAAAAACTTTTCCCAATAACGCTCACAGATTCTACTATATCTTACACGCTCATTAAAGGGAAAGGAAACTACAATGATCAACGCCAGTATGTATTATATGGTGATACAACTATTGTTTACAATTCCGGTTACGATTTTAAAATGGTAAATGACGAGCCCAAACTTATAATCTATGCCGAAAACTATCCAAAGATTTGCAGCTCAAAAAAATCGAAGCTTAATATTAAGCCAACCAGTAATTATGAGCAAATTAAATTTGAAATTGGTAAATACTCAATAGGTACAAGAATTGATCGTGACATTCTAAAAACAAGGGGTATATACAACTATGACACCTATACAATTGAAGATTGCGAACTTAAAACTAATCATGACATTAAGATTAAAATCATTGGTTACAATCAGATTTATGCCATAGAAAGACACAACATTCCAAACTACAGAGTAGAAGAAATTAAAAAGGTAGTAACTTCAAAAATGGGAGTTGAACCTGTTTATGTTCCAATGAGTCAACTTAGTGAAAGCTCAGATTATGCTTATGAGTTTTATCAGTGGAGCAAAAACGGTGTTAGGATAAAATTAGAGCGAAGCCGTTACGTAGGAGACTATGCATATATGAACTTGCTTGACAGTGATGCTTGGATTTTATATTATGATGATGATGTACAAAAAGCGTTATTAATTGAGCAACATAAAAAGAGTAAGCCACATAGTACAATAATTAACTAAAATGGGCTTCGGCCGATTGCACATAGCATGGATTTCACTTCTAACTTTGATTCTCCCAATCTCACTTATGGGACAATCAACACCATGTTTTGAGCCATCTCCCAAAAACTTAAAACTTTACGAAAAAGGCATAAGCTACTGGCAAACAGACAACAATAAAGCAAAAACACTGATTTTCAAAGCCATTGAAAATGAACCTCAATGGGTAATACCATATTACTATCTGGCCAGAAATTACTACCGAAAAGCACAAATGATTCAATACGATACGAGAAAAGTATCGGGCTTGAGTCGTCTATTGAATTTGGCAACTGACAACTTTGAAAAGGGAATAGACATTTGTCCCTCACATGACAATTACAAAGCTTTGTATTACCTGGGGAAAATATATTACGAGGGAGGCAACCTGAGTGGTACCTACAAATTCCTTTCACAGTATATGCAAAATTCAAAAAAGGAAGAATGGCTGCCTAAAACAAAAATCATGTTTGACAAATGTACAGCATACCAACGTCTAGTTAATAATCCCGTAGATTTTAACCCAATCCCCGTTGAAGGAATTTGTACTGAATATGATGAGTTTATGCCTCTAATTTCCGCTGATGGCACCTATATGTTTTTTACACGTAGGATGTTTAAAAAAAGAATGGGAGATATTACAAAGCAATACAGAGAAGAATTTCATTTTAGTAATTTTATTAAATGGGACTCTCTGGGAAATCCTGTTTTTGCAGAATCACATCCTATGCCCTACCCTTTCAATGATCAAAGAAACGAGGGTGCGGCAACAATTACCATCGACAATAAAACTATGTTTATTACTGTTTGTGAGCAAATTGAAATGCCTGATGGACGTCCATACAAAAATTGCGACATATATCAAACCAGAACTATGTATGGCAAATGGACAGATTTCGAAAAACTAGGCAATGGAATAAACGGAATCACAACCTGGGAAGGACACCCAAGCATATCAGCTGACGGTAAAACACTCTATTTTGCTTCATATCGCCCCAATGGGATTGGTGGAATAGATATTTACTATTCTAAAAAAGACTCAGCAGGTAATTGGACATCACCTGTTAATTTAGGTGAGCCTATTAACACAGAACTCAACGAAAAGTCGCCCTTTATTCACCCCGATAATGAATCGCTATACTTTTCATCAGATGGGCATCCAGGTGTTGGTGGCTACGATATTTTTTTGGCAAGAAAAGCCAAAGACCATTGGGAAGCTCCCTTTAACATTGGCTACCCTATAAACTCTACTAACGACGAGTCCGGCTTTATTGTATCCACCGATGGTCAATATGCATATTTCTCTGGAAACACATTGGAAGGTGTTGGTGGACATGACATATTTGGATTTGAACTTCCGGGGAATGCCAAGCCTCAAAAGGTATTATTTATAAAAGGCCGATTAATTGATGGCAAGGGCGCTATGATTGATGATGCAGATATCGAAATAAAAAACATGAATACCAACGAAATCAGTACTGCCCTCCTCGATAAGTATACAGGTAAATATACAATAGCCGTTTCAGCCAAAAATGACGACAATTATATGATGACGGTTAAAAAGCCAAACTATTCTTTCACATCAACAATAGTTTCTACAAAAAAAGATACTGCTGTTGAAAAACAATTCAACATGGAACTCAATTTTGCCATGAAAGAATTAAATGTGGGAGCTAAAACAAAACTTAATAATATTCTATTCAACACTAATAGTGCAGAATTAACCTCATTGTCAAGTGCAATGCTCGATAATTTTGCCTCATACTTGAAAGACAATCCCAATATTAAGATTAGAATTGAGGGACATACTGATAATATTTCCGACGCTGATTTCAATTTAAAATTATCTAAAAAGAGAGCTCACAGAGTATACAAATACCTCATCAAACAGGGCATAAAGCGCAACCGCATGACCTATGAAGGATATGGAGAAACCCAACCAGTAGCCGACAATAATACAGAAAAAGGAAGAGCTAAAAACAGAAGAACAGAATTTGTGATAACTGCTATAGAATAATTACTATACAGTTCCCTTCAAAGCAAGTCTGTGAATTAATCTAAATGCATTGAACCCCGTCAAAAGAATAAATACAAGCATTGTAATCATCGAAATCTTTATGGCAAACATTGAGTCAAATGTTTTCAAATCGATGTAACGTTCAGCTAAAAATTCAAGAACTCCGGAGGTAACTATATTCATCGCCAAAACAGCACCAATAAAAACCAGTGCCGCAATAATTAACTGAACTGTAAAATACAACCCAAATAAAATACGGGGTTTATAACCTAGTAATATAAGTTGGTATATTTCATCCTTATTACGCTGAACTGTGAGCTGCAATGTAAGTGCATAAACTATTAGCGCCAATACAATAATTAATCCTGCTATAAAAAGCAGAATTGTTCCGCTAGTGTGCACAAATAGAGCTACTTTCCCACCCTGAAAAGCATCATGCGTTGTTTCATAGCCATGTTTTTCTAAAAAAGCATATAAATCCTTTTCCATATTAGGTTTCAGTTTCAAAACTAATCGGTCAGGTGTCTGCTCTTCATTTTCAGTAAATCGTTTATTAGCCTCAACCAAAAACTCATAGGGTACCAAAAGGGATTGAATACGATTTGAGAAGCCAACAATGGAGCCAGTGTACTTTTCGAAATGAAACCGATTATACAATTCCAATTCAAAATTAAATTGTCCAATAAGACTTTCAGAAACATTGGGTAAACCTTGTGCTTTGGCAAAACCAAAATTATATAGGTTCAAGTATTCTTTAGGTATAATAACAGGTATGTGATTATCTCCTTCCTGCCAACCCCATTCATCCGGTATTTTATCTAAAAAACGGTCAGGAACAGCTTCGAAAAACATTTCGGTGCGCATATAAGGCATATTTGCAGTACCTTTCCTTTTGGCCTCTACACCGAACGAGGACCTAACAAATGGGGCAATATCATCCACAAATGGAGCATTTTTGAGCGTGTCTAGTTCTGCATCAGTAAAAGAACTAAGTGCAGAACTAACAGTATTCAAAAAGTTAATCTTTTTATTAATTGTCACATACTGATCACTATCTCCTTCAGGGCTTTCAGTAAAAGTATTATAAAGACTCCAGGCATTAAGGGTAATCATGAGAATCAAAAAGCCCACGAATGCTCCCAAAACAGCACCAATGAAATATCCGACCGGTATGTTACTAAATAATATCTTCTTAAGCATTCTACAATATAATTTGTGTACTACCCTCTAAAAATGTCTCTTCATTGAGTTTTGTAACAATAACACCCGCATTTCTCTCTTTACAAACACTATGGATCAACTCCGATGCAATACCTGACGTTTCTTTATCTAAATGGCTAAATGGCTCGTCAAGCAGCAACCATTCAAAAGGTTGTGCAAAAGACCTGATAATAGCCAGTCGTTGTTGCTGACCGTATGACATAAGTCCAGCCTTTTTATCTAACTGCTCAGCTATTTGAAGCCTTTTTGCATAATCAAAAATTAATTCCTTATCAATTGTACGAACCAATCTGTTCTTCAACTCTAGATTTTGCCAACCTGTCAAATGCTTAAACAACCTCAAACCCTGAAATACGTAGCTAATTTGCTCCGATCTTACAGAGGCCCATTTATTTAAAGTAAAACTCTAAATATTTTCATTATTAATAGTGATTTCCCCTTTATAGTCTTTTCGGCGACCAAATATCATATCAAGTAAAGTGGTTTTCCCTTTTCCTGAAGATGCTACAATTTCATAAATTTGGTTGGGTTCGAAAGTAAAATCACCATGATGCCACAGGCTGTCTTTCACATACTGCATGCCTTCTAGAGGAAATGGCAAAACATGTGAAAAACTAATTTGCATTATTTATCGTTATAAAGCGGTTTGCGAATAAAAAAGTAAATAACTATTTCAATAAATTCAGCAAAAATATAGGTTGCAAACAGTATCCCAATTGACATAAAGCTACCCATAACTAAGCCCATAAATCCATCTCCAAGTAATTTAAAATAATCTGAGGCAGTCTCAATAAATACAGCAGCAAATGTGTTACCAACAAACTCATTTACCATTGATGAGCCAATACTACCTGCCATATTACCAAGTGATTCAATCGGTGCGTAAGGAATAGCAGCCAATATAATTGCAAAGAATGAAATGAGAGCAGCAGTTACTGGAAGTATTGCAATAGCTTCTCCTATGGTTTTTATAAATCGTGGGAATAAGAATATAGCTCCACCAAAATCTTTATGTTTAAAATCATTTGCTCTTTTCCAGAATATGGCAGCAATACCTAAAAATAAACCAGCAGAGATTAAAAATGTAATTACAAAACATATTATTGAACGTACCAATTCAAAATCATTCAATGACTTTAACATTGTTAAGTATCCTGTTTTACCAAGTAACCCAGTGACAAGTAGATAAATTCCATAAATTGCAATTCCTACAGCAGCTAATTTGAAAACGAAGTAAAAAACATTTTTAAAAACTTTACCGGCTTGTTGATCCAGATTGTCGAGCGGTTTTGCAATTACTTTTGAATAGAATCCCATTTTTTCGGGTTTTATAAGATTTCTGTACTCAATAATTTTTAAATATAATACGATTTTCTTGATTCAGAAAAAAAAATCCCTTTCAGAATGCTATTTTTAGCTATCATAACATTTCATTAGCATTCAGCTAAAATATTGACGACTAAATTTAACAACCTTCTCTATTCCCTTGGCAATTTCATTTTTAGGCCTTGCAATATTAAAACGCAAATAATCATTAGCCCTATCACTAAAGTGCATTCCCGGAATAACTGCTACAGACTCATCTTCGTATAAATTCATTGCAAACTGGAAACCATCAATTTTATCGGGAAGCTTTGCCCACACATAATAACCACCATAAGCTTTGGGCACTTCATATCCTAAATTTACCAGTTCATTTGACATTTGTTCATATGAAGACTTAAGTAGCTTGCGAGTTCGTTCGACATACATTTTTCCGAAAGACTCACTTTTTAGATATCTGGAAAGAGCCTCCTGCAAAGGCGCATTGACACAAAGACCAATATAATCATGTATGTCTCTCAAAACCTCAGCGTGCTTTTTGTGACAAAACAAATAACCTATTCGCCAACCTGTAATGGACAACATTTTACTGAAACTATTAACATAAAAAACATTGACACTAAGCTCTTTTTCAGGCAAATAAATGGGTTCTTCATACCATAATTCACGATAAACAGCATCAATAATGAGGTAGGCATCATTGCGCTCACAAACTTCACGCAAATCATTCATTTGCTGCTCTGAAAAGACATATACAAAGGGGTTACCTGGGGAATTAATAAAAATTACGCGAATCTTATTATTTTGAATATATTGTTCAAGCTCCTCCTTTTCAAAATCCAATTTCTCATACGCATAAAAAGGAAGTTTAAATATACGGGGTAAATGTTTATAGCTTTCATAAACCGGATCAAAGGCCATCACAGCAAAGTCATCATGAATCACATAACGGAGATATTGCATTACAAGCGATAATGCTTCAGTAGCTCCCTGAGTTACGAGAAGTTGACTTTCATCGTAGTTTAAATGACTATAATGCGTCAAAATTTCCTGTCTTAAGCTTAAATTACCTATTCCCGGAGCATATTGATGGACATTTTCAGAAGCAACCTCAGCCACATATTGAAGCAACTACCCTGGAGGATCAATACCCGGAATACCCTGGGCAAAGTTTATACCTCCAAATTGTTTCACTTTATTACTCATAAAGCTTATTAAAGAACCTTGAGGAACTTGAAATTGCTTAACCATGTTACTATACTTTTCTTAAATAATATTCTGCGTTTTGTATTCTTTCAGGTGTACCTAAATCAAACCAATTATTAGCATCGTGTAGCCAATTAAAAATCTTTAGTTTATTACAATTAGCAACATACCAGGGAATCAATGGAAAAACATCTTCTTTGGGAGCATTTGTTTTTACAACCCCTGCCTCAACCAAATGTATTCCACTAAATGCCAAATACTTATCATCATCAGAATCGCTTTTACCAATTGTCTCTCCGGTTTTGAAATTTTTCCAACCTTTAAGCTGATTATCCACAAAAAGCAGTTTTCTAGAGGTATCTCTTTGGCTTACTGCCATTGTTATATCTGAACGATTTTCAAAATGGTAATCGATTAAAGATGTGTAATTAATTTGAGCAAAAACATCCACATTATGTACCAAAATTGTTTTTGTTTCATGGTGGAAACCAGCAGCTTTGACTAATCCTCCGCCTGTATCAAGCAATTGATTTGATTCATCTGAAATAACTATATCATACTTTGATTGTAAACTGGAAATTTCTGTCATCATAAAATCAGCAAAATGATGGATATTGACAATGAATTTACGAATTCCTAGGTCAAACATCCTGCTAATTACTCCTTCGAGCATAGTTTTTCCAGCAAAATGCACCAGGGCTTTAGGTTTATTATCCGTTAATGGTTTTAAACGTGTTCCCAAACCGGCAGCTGGTATAAATGCAACTATATCATCTAATTTAGCCATTACAAAGTGTATGATTTGTGCTGCATCATATGATTTACTTTTATTTGAATGTCAGGAAACATTTCCTTCAGCATTCTGGAAACATTCTCTGCACAATAAACGCTGCGGTGTTGTCCACCTGTGCATCCAAAATTCACAGCCAAATAACTAAACCCTCGTTCTTGGTATGCTTCCACATGACGTTTTATTAAACTAAATGTATCATTCAAATATTCATCTACCTCAGGATATTGCTTCAACCATGCCTGTACATCAGCATCCATACCAGTCAGCTTTTTATACTCTTGCAATCTACCAGGATTGGGCAGCAGTCTACAATCAAAAGCATATCCGCCACCGTGTCCGCTATAATCATTAGGCACACCCCCGTTGATATAAGAGAAACTATTTACTACAACCTGAAAGTTGGAATCTTTTGACACTTTGTAAACATCCCTTTTGTCGATAAGCTCCAACAAACACCTCTTTAATGTGGGCACAAATTCTAAGGCCACTAAATTAGGAAGTAAGGATACCAAATTATCAAGGGCATAATTTATTGATTGTAGAAAATGTGATTTCTTTTGATAAAAGCCACGATATCCATATGCACCAAGTGTTTGCAACACTCGAATGAGAGCAATTGGATAATAATAATTCAAAAATCGCTTTTCATCTATATCAACCTTTGTTTTTAGTATTTCGATATAATGCTTAAGCAAAATACTTCTATCGCTGTCTGTAATTCTTGCTTTGGCCTGATACAAAAGTGAAGCAACATCATATGCCAAAGGACCTCTGCGCCCACCCTGATAATCAATAAACCATGGTTCATCATCTACTAACATAATATTTCTCGACTGGAAATCGCGATACATAAAATAACTAGTATTGTCATTTAAAACATGATCTATTAGTGTTTCAAAATCGTTATTTAAATCCCTATCGCTAAATGCAATATCATTTAATTTAAGAAAATAGTACTTAAAATAATCCAAATCCCAGCCAACACTGGCTCGATTAAAAGAGTGCACAGGATAAAATTTTGAGTGATCAAATAGATCTGATTTTACAGTCTGAAAATCTACCAGCTTACCAAGAACATTCTTATACAAATCAATCAGATCCGATCCCAAATATTGATCTGTTCGATTAATCACTTTATCGTACAAATGATTATCTCCCAAATCGACTTGCAAGTAATATTTTCGCGATTCATCAATCTGTAAAATTTGGGGCACATTCAGATTTTGTTTTCTGAATATTTCTGTCAAATGAAAAAAGGCTTCATTCTCATCTACATTTTCATTATAACAACCAATAACTGATGTTTCTCCATCTGAAAGCCTTGCATATTGTCGACTTGACCCGCTTTGCTTTAAAAGTTGTATTGTTGTAGGATTTGCTCCTGTGGTATGTGAAAAAAGTTGTTTTAAAATATCTATATTCATCCCGGCATAATTTAGTATTCAAAAATACGAATCAATATACAAAAGCCAATCAAAATATATCTTAAACATAAAAATTGTGGCTTATTTAGCGGAACCTTTTATTTTTACAAGAAAAAAACATGATAGGACAACCAGAACTTTACAAACTACTAGAAGAATTAAACATCGAATTTGAATACCATGAGCATCCGCCATTAAACACTATAGAGGAGGCAATTAAACATAAATCATGGATGGATGCTACTTTTTGCAAAAATCTTTTTTTTAGAAATCATAAAGGAAAAAAACACTATCTGGTTATTTTACACCACGCTTATCAACTTGATATACACGATCTCGAAAAACGGCTAAAACAGGGTAAGCTTTCATTTGCCTCAGAGTGGCGAATGGAGAAATATTTAGGTTTAAAACCTGGATCAGTTTCTCCTTTCGGACTTATCAATGATGAAGAAAATCATGTACATATATTCTTTGATGAAAACCTAAAAAAATCAACAAAGCTTAGTTTTCACCCAAATGATAACAGAGCCACATTAAACATTAAACTAGATGATTTCATGAGGTTTATGGAGGCTACAAAGAATACTTACGAATTTTTAAAACTATACGATTAAAGAGAATATCAGGTTCAACTCCTTAGCTTCTTATTTATCTCGAGTAACTCAATTTCTGATAATCTAGAGCGAAAATGGCTATCTAAATTTTGGTTTTCTGCATTCTCTAGCAATTGATACCAATCTCCAGGATCAGGTAAATCTTTATCTCTACGAGGTATCAAATGAATATGAAAATGGCCAACAGTTTGCCCTGCCGAATTTCCATCTTGAATTGTCCAATCAAAACCCGTATTTGGAAAAAAATTACTAAGCTTTGCCACAACAGATTTCGTAAATGGAAGTATCCATTTTAGCTCATCTTCTGTTAATTCATTAAACCGCTCCACATGTCTATTGGGAACAATCAAAGAATGACCTGGTAAAATTGGTGATCTGTTATAAAGCGCGGTGAAAAGTTTATCCCGCATGAAATACATTTCACTATTATCACTTAAGCAAAAAGGGCAATTTGCAACCATAAGTTAACCGATAATGGAAACAGGCGAATAATTATCATTCGACCTAAATTCTTTAAATTCTATATGATAGCCAACACCATACAAAGCTAGCACCTCCAAACTCTCATCAATACTCAATGTATTCTTTACATATTGTGATGATGAAATAGTTTCATCATAAAAGCGATTCCTTACTTGTACCCAGCACCCGCCAAGTTCAAGATTGACAACCTCTAACATCAAAAAGGTAGTGGCAATTGAGGCATCTTCAATCCATACATCAGAAACAGCAGGATCAGCAGTAATAACAACTACTAATGGTGCATCTTTTAAGAATGCTGCACCATGTGGTTTACACTGAGATAGTTTGTCAATCAGCAACTTATCTTTCACCAAATAAAAGTGACAAGGATAGCTAGCTTTTGATGAAGGTGCCTTTATAAGTGTATCCGACAATTTATCCAGTTTATCACTTTCAATTGGTTGATTTGTAAATTTTCTTACACTATATCTTTCTAGCAGTAATTGTGAGAACTCCATTTGTGAATGTACTTCTAATTTCCAATTGAATTGTGCAAATATTTATCGATCAATGCCAATAATTTCTTCAGTTTTATTGGTTTTGCAATAAAGTCATTGCACCCTGCATCGAGGGATTTAACAACATCATTATAGTTTGCATAAGCTGTTTGTGCGATAATCGGAATATCGGGATAATCTTTGCGAATTATTCTGGTCGCTTCATAACCATCCATTTTAGGCAATTGAATGTCCATTAGGATTAGATCCAGTTTTTCATCAGCTACGACCTCTACAGCTTCTACCCCATCCAACGCTCTGAACAATCTATAATTTCGCTTACGCAACATCTCCTTCAGCAACTGATAATTAGCATCTTCATCCTCTACAATAAGCACATTATTAACGACTTCCTCTTTCGTCTCCGTCATTTTTTCAAGTGCACTACTTTCCCATTTATGAGGTAAGGTGAAACTAAAAGTAGTTCCCTCATCGGGTTTAGACTCTACCCAAATTTCACCACCCATCAATTCAACCAGCTGTTTTGAAATGGCCAAGCCAAGTCCTGAGCCCTGAAATTTTCTACTTGTATGTTCCTCAACTTGTCTAAACCTATCAAATATAAACTCAAGCTTTTCTCTACTCATTCCCAAGCCGGTATCCTTCACATAAAATTTGATAAAATCCTGCTCATGAGCCGCTACACCAAATTCTATTGTTCCACTTTCGGTAAATTTAACACTATTGCTAACCAGATTAGTTAAGATTTGCTGCAGCCTCATAGGGTCAGCCACTACAATTAACTCTTTATCAGGTAAATTATTAATAATTTTAATGTGGGTTTTTCCTTTATTTTTTAATGCAGCCGTATGTACCTTCTCTAATTCATTAAACAATGGTTCCAATTCAACCTCAGCTTTGGCAACTTTAAGTTCTCCTGCTTCAATCTTACTAATATCAATAATATCATCAATCAATTTAAGTAAATGGGTTGAATTTGAATTAATAAGCTCAACATATTCATCTTTTGTTGATTGATCAAGATCTTCAAGATTTAATAAATCAGTAAAGCCAATAATTGCATTCATTGGAGTTCTAATCTCGTGACTCATATTAGCAAGAAAGGCACTCTTAAGCCTATCAGCTTCGACGGCTTTTTCTTTTGCAGTAACTAAATCTATCTCTGCTTGCTTTCTCTTACTAATGTCGCGAGTTACCCCATTCATCCCTATATAGACATTACCTTGTTCAAAAACGGTGTTGGCAATAATTTCAACCGAAACATAAGTCCCATCTTTTCTTTTTTGCTGTGCTTCGAAAGTATAAGAATGCTGTAACTGCTCAATTTGGCCAGTTTTAATACCCTGATTAATTTGTTTTGTTATATCCTGAATAGCAACCATTCCTTCTTCATCGAATACTTCATAAATTTCCTGCTTTATGTATTCCTTGGCTTTAAATCCTGTTAGTTTTTCAATTCCAGGAGAAATATATTCAAGATTAAATGAAGAGTTTGTTATCCAAATGACATCAATCAAATTATTTATTATCAACCGATACCGATTCTTCAGTTGATTTAATTCAATTTCCATTTTATATTTATCTGTAACATCTTCACAAATAATCAACGCTGTATCCATAGCTCCATTAACATAAGTTTCCGGAACTACCACACATTTCAGATGTCTCAAATCATCAGGCAATTCGAGGTCTATATTTACCTCCTCTTTTTTCTGACTAGCAAAATTATTAATTAAAACCCTCCTAAACTCTTCATAGTTTT
Organism: Salinivirgaceae bacterium; assembly: GCA_002869335.1. Classification (GTDB taxonomy): domain Bacteria; phylum Bacteroidota; class Bacteroidia; order Bacteroidales; family Salinivirgaceae; genus Salinivirga. The sequence continues at coordinate 33,134 of PKTE01000359.1, forward strand.
TCGATGATAATCCAAAGTCCTTTAAATTCTTACCTATCAATTCATGCACTTCTTTGTTAAATAACTTTGCTCCATCCGGATTTAGATACTGACAGTTCAACTCACGGTTAAACAATGAAATTATAGACTTAGAGTTTTCTGCTAAAGCTTCAAACTCTTTTTCCTTTTGTTCGATTAAAATCTCAACCTCTTTACGCTGAGTAATATCTTGCGTTACAACATATTGGATTACGTCATCATCTATAACGTGCATCGAATAACTGTTATGAATAAATTTACGATCCCCTTTGTGAGTCACTATCCAAAAGTCCATTTCATGATTTTTCTCAGGCTCTTTTTGCAACTTCTCAAGTAATTGTTTCACCTTGGCCTTTTCCTCAGGGGCTGCAAGCTTCTCAACACTTTCAACCAGCGTTCCTACTATACCTGAATTTAATCCGGTAATCTCCTCCATTGCTTTATTTGTAAAAACCATTTTTCGATTTTCAAGTATGGCTAAACCCTCATGCAGCTGAGCAGCCATTTTATAGAAGCGATTAGGAGCATCATTTGTTTCTTCAGAGACTTTTGACAGCGTTAAACAAATTAATTCAATGATTATATCGCCATCTTTTTCAATTTTATTAAAAGTGGTTGGAAAATTTACAATACAGTCATCTGCAGTAGCAAAAGCCATATCAAACTTTGCGTCTGAAAATTTATCATTTTCTATTTGAATTAACTTTTCTACTTTCCCATTATAGCTGAGATCATCAATTACTTTTTCTTTGAATTGCTCCTCATTATACTGAAATACTTTTTGAGCTCTCGAATTACTATAAATAATTTTACGAGTATCAGATTGCTTATCAAGTTTATAGATTATTACAGGTTCATCCAGAAAAGAAAAGTATGATTTGGGAACGTATGCCATATCTCAATATTTGATAGAAAGTTACTACAATTGTTTAGTATATCAAAACAATATTACTCATTAAAAATTTTAACTTCTTGCACACCTTTTGAGTTGTAAGTTGCCCTAAACATTCCTGTAGTATTAAATGATGCAGCTACATTTCCAAAAGCGTCAACTCCTATCACCCCACCATGTCCACCAAGATCTTCTAGTTGTTTATGTATCACATTATCAGCAGCTGCCGATAAATTCATTTGCTGATATCGCATTAATGCAGAAATTTCATGAGCCACGCCTAAGCGTATAAAATATTCACCCCAACCTGTACAAGAAATAGCGCATGTCCGATTATCCGCCCAGGTTCCAGCTCCAATAATGGGTGAATCACCAATACGACCATACTTTTTGTTAGTCATGCCTCCTGTTGAGGTACCTCCTGCTAGATTTCCATATTTATCTAAAACTACACATCCAACAGTACCGTGCTGTTTTTTAGCTGCACTCAATCGCAACTTTGATCGCTCGGTAATAAAGTAACTATTATCAACCTGAGGTTCTCCCATTTTAGCACTGAACTCTTCGGCGCCTCTGCCTGAAAGTAAAACATGTTTACTGCTATCCATTACAAGCAATGCCGTTTTAATTGGATTTTTAATAGTTCTTACACCAGCTATTGCGCCAGCATTTCGAGTCAAACCATCCATAATTGAAGCATCCAATTCTGCTAAACCATCATTGGTTAATACAGCCCCCTTACCCGCGTTAAAAATTGGATTATTTTCAAGCAATTGAATTACAGATACTACTACATCAGTAGCCTTAGCACCAGAATTCAGCATTGACTTCCCTTTTTCCAAAGCTTCAAATAAAGCCTTTTTATAGGCTAAAGTTTGCTCTTCTGTCAAATCTTGTGGCAAAAAATTTCCAGCCCCACCATGAATAGCAATTGCATAAGTATCGCTAATTGTATCAGCAATTTTGTTTTCCAAAGGCTTCTCATTATACATCATATTACTCTTTTCTTTAGCCATTTTTATAATGGGAATAAATAAAAGAGGAATAGCAAAAACCAGTAAAATGAATATGTAAGGCTTAATTTTAGTCAAGTTCATGATGATAGATTTAAAAAATTGATCAATAGCAGTAATTACATGTCATACAAATATAACATTTGATCAATTATAAATGGAAACAGAACTAATTAAAAAAATATGAAATTGAAATACCCCCCGGGTAGATACTTGCGTATAAATCGTTATTTGACATCCATTCCTGAATTGCTGAATCGTTTATTCCATAAAGGATTAAATCAAATGCAAATAAAAAACTTCCTTGTAGAATTATAGAATTACCATAACCTTTTAATCGGTGCTGATGTTTTATTGTGTTTTTAGAACGTTCTCTCAAATAAACCCCTGACATTACATATGCCACATCAAGACCTGCATTAAACAATAAGATTTTACCAAATTTCTCTTGAGTTTGTAATGTAGTTAGAACATTTGCATCTGCATACTGGCCATTTACAGCGGCATAATAGGCACCACCCGCAATTCCAAGATTCACCACGTTCCAAAAAACATTCATTTCATGAAAATGATAATTAACACCCCTTGTGCGAGTCATCATAAAACCACTAACGGCAATATTACTTAAAGCCCACGTCCCCAATACAGTCATCCCACTCTTTTTTAGTTGAATATGATCTGTATTAATTTGCAAAAGCAATGAGTCATTCTGGGCGAGCAATGGACTATAAAACAAAAGCAGCAACACTAATGTCAATATTGTCCATTTTATGTTGCTGCTTTTTATCATTGATTAATGTTTTTTAGTATAAAATAGGAAATTTGTCTGGTTTAGCTTCATGCATCAAATCGTAAACTACTTCAAATACATTTTCCGCATTCGGGTTTGAAAAATAATCACCATCTGAGCTAAATGCGGGTCTATGAGCCTTCGCACTCAATGTTTTAGGCTCAGCATCCAAATGGAAATAAGCTTTCTGTTCTTCCAATACTTTTTGCATCATATAAGCCGTTGCTCCTCCTGGTACATCCTCATCAAAAAATACCACTCGGCTTGTCTTTTTTATACTTTCAAGTATTGCATGGTCTTTATCAAACGGGATTAAAGTTTGTACATCAATAACCTCTGCTCCGATATTGAATTCTTTCAATTGTCTGGCAGCCTCCTCTGCAATACGCACACAGGATCCGTATGTTACTATTGTTACATCATCTCCTTCGTGTACAATTTCAGGTTGACCAATAGGAACTGTGTATTCACCAATATTTTCAGGAACACGTTCACGCAATCGGTAACCATTCAATGGCTCAATAACCAGTGCAGGTTCATCACTTTGAAGCAGCGTATTGTACATTCCCGCAGCGTGGGTCAGATCGCGAGGTACACACACTAACATACCACGAATTGAATTAATTACCATACTCAATGGAGAACCTGAATGCCAAATTCCCTCTAATCGGTGTCCTCGAGTACGAATGATTGCAGGAGCCTTTTGACCTCCTCTTGTACGCCAAAGCAATGTTGCTAAATCGTCGCTCATAGTTTGCAATGCGTAAAGCAGATAATCAAAATATTGAATTTCAGCGATTGGTCTAATACCTCTTAATGCTAAACCAATAGCTTGTCCCAAAATAGTTGCTTCTCGTATACCAGTATCTGTAACTCGCAATTCACCATATTTGGCTTGCATGCCTTCCATACCTTGATTGACATCCCCAATTTTACCAGTGTCTTCTCCAAAGGTTACCACTTCTGGATATTTGGCAAATATTTTATCGAAATTATCTCTTAAAATTTCACGCCCAGGTTTTGTCTCCTCTTTATCGGCATATTTAATAGGAACTTCTTTTATTTTAATTGCAGCCTTATCTGTTTCAGAATAAAGGTGCGAATGGTAATCAGGTCCAATTCGCTCATAGTTATCATGAAGCCATGTTCCTAATTGCTCTTTTAATTCTTTCCGTTTAGGACAATCCATACAGATATTCCGAAGAATACGTTTGGCAGCACTAAAATTATCTTTTCGAATAGGGAATGCTATTCTTTTAAGATTTTGCGCTATTTCTCCAGCTTTATCGTAATGATCACGTTTACATTTACATGTGCGCGTTTCTATAATCTTAACCAGCTTATCACGTTCTTCTTTCAATGGTTTTGTGAAAGCATTCCAGGCATTTTTCTTAGCTGATTTTGCCTCATCAGAGGCCTTTTTTTCGATTGCTTCTAATTCTTTTTCAGTAGCTACGCCCTCTTTTAAAATCCATTCTTTCATTTTCAGAATTGGATCGAACTGCTGCTCCCATTCCAAACGCTCTTTCGATTTATAACGCTCATGCGATCCACTGGTAGAATGACCTTGTGGCTGGGTAACCTCCTCAATATGAAATAATACCGGGACATGTTCTTTTCTTGCTTTCTCTACTCCTTTTTCATATAATTCAACCAACGAAGGATAATCCCATCCTTTACCTTTCATGATGTAAATTCCAGTTTGTCCTTTTTTCTTAATCTCAAAACCGGCTAATGCTTCAGAAATAGAACTCTTCGTAGTCTGATATTCTTTTGGAACGCTGATTCCATAACCATCATCATAAACTGACATCACCATAGGTACCTTTAATACTGCTGCAGCATTCATGGTTTCCCAAAAATGCCCTTCTGATGTACTAGCATCACCTATAGTTCCAAAAGCAACCTCATTGCCTTTATCAGTAAATTTCTTCATGTTGTGCAAATCTTCAACTCCTCTGAAAATTTTAGAAGCATACGCTAAACCAAGTAAGCGTGGCATTTGCCCGGCAGTTGGTGAAATATCAGCTGATGAATTTTTTTGTGCCATCAGATTTTTCCATTCCCCATTTTCATCTAAGCTTCGAGTTCCAAAATGGTTATTGAATGAACGACCACCATGGCTTGGATTATGTTTTAAGCTTGTATGTCCATATAATGATGCAAAGAATTCTTCAGGGGTATACATATCAGTTGCCAGCATTAAAGTTTGGTCACGATAATACCCAGACCTCCAATCTCCCTTTTTAAACTGACGAGCCATTGCCAATTGTACAATTTCTTTCCCATCCCCGAAAATTCCAAACTTGGATTTCCCGGTAAGCACTTCTTTTCTTCCTAAAAAACTTAATTGCCGACTTAAATGAGCAGTATAATAATCTTCTAAAACACTTTTTTTGGATAATAAACTGTTAGTTTTCGCGGTTTTTTGATTTGCCATGATATCTATTTTTTCTCTATATGACTAAATTTTGGTATTTTTGTACACTTCACAAACAAAATAATTTGCCTAATGTTGATGCTAAAGGTTTTTTTAATTAGTTTAGGTTTGATGGCCATTGCTTTTGCAGCGCTGGGCATTAGAATTCTTATCAAGAAAAAAGGACAGTTTCCACACACTCATATTGGTGGAAATAAAGAGATGATAAAGCGCGGAATATACTGTGCACAAACTTTTGATAAGATTGAACAGAAAAAAGTTCAAAAAGAAAGACGAAAAGAAGCGTTAAAAAAGCTAAAACCAGATCCCGACTTTTTAACCGCTCAGTAGTGAAAAAAAGAAAAGTGGCAGCCAAGGCTTGACTACCACTAATCACATCATGAAAAATCCCAAAATCAAAAGAATCATCTATCACTATTTACACTACATGCGCATCCGGGTGTTTCGGAATTAGTTGTGCTACAACACGACTCCTTCTCAAACGTTCCATTCTTTTTAAGCAAAACTTTTATTCCGATCCCGGAAAAAGCTAATGCTAAAAGCACAATAGTAATCCCTATTAATTGTAATATTTCCATTATATAATATCGTATCTTTTTATCCGATTAACAAAGTGATTCGAGAAATGTTTTCATTTTTAGGAAAAATTTTAAAAAAAATTTACGATTTAACTCCCATTATTTCGTATTTTTATCTCAAATACAATAAACAGAGCCAATATGAGGACATTCGATCAGATAAAGAAATTTCTAGCAGACAAAAAAGTCGGAATTGCCGGAGCCGGTGGTTTAGGTTCAAATGTTGCCACGAGCTTAGCCCGTTGTGGCATTGGGCATCTGGTAATAGCAGATTATGACTCTGTAACAGCAGACAGTTTAAACAGACAATACTTTTTTTACGATCAGATTGGTAGAAAAAAAGTAGATGCTCTACAACATATTTTAGGAAAAATTAATCCTGATACTAAGGTAGAAGCCCACGATATAAAGCTTACAGAAGATAAAGTAATTGAGCTTTTTAGTGATTGTGAAGTAATTGTAGAAGCTATTGGAGATGCGCGTATTAAGCAAAGATTAATTGAATCAGTACTGGTTAAATTGCCAGAGAAAAATCTTGTAATAGCATCTGGACTAGCGGGTTACGGTAACAATAATCGATTCACAACTGAACAATACGACAAGTTGTGGGTATGTGGTGATCAAGAGGCTGAAGTACATCAACTTAACCCTCCTCTTTCACCGGGAGTAGGCATTGTAGCGAACATGCAGGCAAATGTTGTATTAGAATTATTACTTGCCAAAGACTAATTGTTTGAATCAACTATATTACTATTTTTGTAGGGGTCAAAATAAGCAAAAGAATTAAATCACAACTGCGCATCAAGTAACTCAAGCAGTGTGACTTAGCAAATTTAAGATTTAATAGAAAATGAAGATATTTATTAATCGTAATGAGGAAGAGTTTGATGGAGACAAATTAGCTCTTTATGAATTACTTGAAAAAAAGGAACTTACATTCAAGCGCTTGCTTATCAGGGTGAATGGTGAAGTTATAAATGAGGAAAATAAAAGCAGTGTTATTCTTAATGAAGGAGACCAGCTTGATATAGTAAGAATCATTAGTGGAGGCTGATTTTAAAAATGAAAAAAGCAAACAAACTATACCGATTTTATCAAAAATACCTGGCTAACAAATTCGTGTTAGCCTCTTTGGTATTTATTGTTTGGATGCTTTTCCTAGATACGAACAACCTGATTCAAAGAGTTAAAACAATAAGTCATATCAATAAACTCCAAGAACAAAAAGCTTATTACGAAGAAAGAATAGAAGAAGACAAATAAAAACTTATCGAATTACGATCAGACAAAAATAAATTGGAAAAATTTGCTCGTGAGCAATATCTAATGAAAAAAGAAAATGAAGATATCTTCGTTATACTAATTGACGAAGATTAATTTGCTGTTCCAGCTTTTTTAAATTTACCAAAACCTCCATTTTAGTTATCTCTCCATCTACTTTTTCATCAAACAAACTTTTGCAAGCATCTAAAACAGGAACTTTATCATAATACCCTTTTTCATGAACAAAATTCAAGTATTTCACGATTTGAAAAGCATTAAAATGCTGAAATAACCTTTTTGTAAAAGTTAGCTGATTACCACTATTCTGGGCAGCTTCCCGGTATTTCTCTTTAAAATCATTTGAAATAAGGAATTCTTGAAGTCCATCCCCTAAACGCTCAATATTATATGAATCTCGTTGTTCAAATCCTCCAAAAAAAGAATCAAACAATAGTCTAAGATCCTCAAAAGCATTAGGATTATATACTGTATAGGGTTCTTTTTCTTCCAAAATTTTATTTAAGGCCGGCCCAGTTCCGAACGGCACACGATCTGATACTCGACCTGAAGGTTTAACCAGCGTATCATAATTACGTTTTACATTGCAATTTGGAAACAATTTATGTAAAAAATAGAAATCCTCTCCCGCATGTTTTTTATTCATACCCCCATTTTTCATATACGCATCAACAGTTAATGCGAAACATGATCCAATAGTATGATATGCATATGGGAATCCGGCCATTCTATTTACCAACACATAATAATGGAGGTATATTTCATAATCCAGCATTGCTTTTAACTGATCACAAGACAGTTCATCTTTCTGATGATCAAAGTTTAATACTTGTAAATCAAAGGCTCTCTCATTTATCATTGCCTCAAAATAATTTTCAGCTACAAGGCAATCAGCATCAAGAGAAACAATTAATCCCTTCTCATTATTGTTTAAACTGAATATCTCAGTTGCAGTATCCATACCAACTTTCCGAGCATACCCTGCACCTGCATGTTTCCTTCTCACATCAGGAGTCAATAATGTTCTGAATTTAATGTTTGTTGTTTCGTTTTTGTAACCCCATTCAGAAATCAATTGAAACAATTCACGATTAAATATCTTAGTTAAATCGCTAGCTTTTTCTGAATAATTCACCACAGTTAAAACAAGCACTTTACTACTTGTTTGAGCTTTCAAAAGGGACTCATAAGTTTTGAAAATATCAGGTTCATTAATGGCTGGAATAATTACAATTAATTCAGGAGAATCATTATAATCAATCTCTTGAAATCGACTTTCACTATGCGCAAGATATTTCTGAAACAACTGATTCATTAGCAGAAAATAAAAAGAGATTCATACAAAAGTATGAATCTCTCACAAATATATATTGATTTTACTATTTTGATGCCTCTCTTTTATCAAAACGGGCATTAAGTCCATTTAAAATTTCATCGGTAATATTATACTTTTCCTTACCTATAATAATTGCACCACCAGCTGTATGACTATAAATAAAGTCATACTTGTCGGCCTTATTATAATGGCTAACATAACTGGTTATACTATCATAAAGTTCCTGGTAAATACTTTGTTCTTTGGCCATTAAGTCAGTATTAAGCTTTTGATTTAATTGTTCAAGCTGTTGTTGTTCAGTCATTAGCTCTTGTTGCTGAGCCTCAGCTGATGCTTGAGATAAGAATCCACCACGCTGAACTTTCTCCTGAAATGACTGATAATTTTTCTGGAACTTATTCATTCGTTGTTCCAATTGACGCTGAGATTCGCGTTTTTGAGATGCAAATTGATTTTCCAACTTACGGGCTAGTTTATAATGCAGAATTAAAGAATCAGTTTTAATATAAGCTACTCTTAATCC
>PKTE01000095.1 GCA_002869335.1 Salinivirgaceae bacterium
AAAATCACTCCTAAATATGTATATAAATTCTTCATTGTCTTAATCATATAACGCAATGCTCATAATCTTTTTACGTAAGTTTATCTTAATCACTCCCATGGCAAAGAAATCATGGCCTAGCATTCCGCCAACATTAATCCCAAAACTTTGCCGCATAATACTCAAATCCATTAATATCACATTTAAACCTTTTAAACTGTGACCTGAAATACTAAAATCATTCATTGTACCATATAACACTTCAACCTTTTCGGAACTAGCTCCATGAATACGCGAACGACCCGTAATAGAAACCTTCTCCAAAATATCTTTATGACTCTGATTGTCAATAATATTTCTTTCTGCACCTGTATCTAAACAAAAACAAACTTTTTTCCCTCCAATTGGGATATAGCTCACAACCACATTATTAAACAGCATTGCTTTTTGCTCAATGTCATATACGTTTTCATCTTTATGGGGTTCAACATACTCTCCTTTTCGGTCAACCACAACCATTTTCATGCTCATTTTACGAGTATCAATAATAACCTCAAAATCATTAATAAACTTTGCCCCTATTAGGCCGAGTACTTTAACACCCTTAGCATTTTCAATATGCCTGAGATTGATTACATCTGCTTTGATATTTTCGAAAACCAATCCTGAAAATTCAAAAATTTTTACCTTTTTTGTGGTTCTTTTAATTTTATTTCCAGTAATTCCGCCACCAGAAGCACCATAGGTTGGCATACCTTCCCTGAAATAAGTTTCATTCAACACGAGTCCCGGGGCCCCTGTATCTAAAACAAATACACCAGAAACACCATCAACAGTGGCATCGACCAACAACAAATTGCCGGCCTTCTTAAGTGGTACTGTTGTGCTATTGAGCAAATTAGAGCTTTTGTACAATACATCTTCATATATAAAATCAGAATTACTAATTGGGATAATCCCGTAAGTAACTAATGATAATAACAAGTATAAAAATGTATTTTTTAATATCATAAGTGATATTCTGTATTTATCAGAAGAATTGTTTTAATCAATAGCTACCATCTCCACAGGAATCTTCAACAAAATTTGCAGCTCCTCACCCTTAGTCTCGATGAGTCTATCATCTTTTTCATAGTTCCAGATTACCTTCACATCTTTATCTTTAATCTCTTCAAGAATAAAGAAAAGTTCCACAATTTTTTTAGCTGATGAAGAGTTAAAGTACTCTAAATCGCAAATAAAATCTGTTTTCTCATTCGGATTCTTTACATATTCTATTAACCAGGTAAAAACTGGAGTATAAAATGCAAATGCATCTTCGGGCATTGATCTACCTGAAATCTTAAAAACCTGATTTTCAGGATCCAGGATTATTTCCGGAGTATCCTCTGTGGGTTTTAATTCAAATCTATCAAGCATATTTATTTAAGTTTATTCTTCACAGTTATTGTAAAAAAGCTTTTTAACGTATCGACTTTTGAAAATTTAAATTCAAATTTTTCAGTGGCTATCCTAGCTATATCAATTAAGCCAATACCGGCTCCTCCATTTTCGGTAACATCTCCATCTCTTAAAAGTTCAATATAGGCCTCTTTGAGCTCATCACTTGTCATACCATTAATCTTTAAAAGAAGCTTATTAAACTCATCAACTTTTTCATTTTGGATATAATTGCCAGCGCTAACTGCATATTCATTTCCATTTCTTGAAAGCGCAAATATACCCTCCTTCTCAGATTCAAATTCATATCCATGCCTTCCAATGTTTTGCAATAATTCAACCATAATATGAAAGATTTCTTTCATGAGATATGAATTTTCAATTGCCGACATGACATTGTTTTCCATAATATTTAAAATCGGGATAATTGAATCCCTTGAAAAATCTCCTCTTTGCATCAAAATAATTTTATTTGCAACCATTTTATTATGCATTTGAATTGCAAATTCAATATTATGGGCACCCTGTTCTTTCTTTACAGATTCAGCTTCAGAATCTAGTATTATCTGATTGTAAAAAAGTGCATATAAATCATTAAATTCCTGAAATTTATATACCAATTTTCGGCCTGATTTACGAGCCATATCAATTAGACCAAGCCCAGCCCCTCCTTTTTCAGACATCTCCCCTTCTGTTATAACCTTTCGATATAGAAGCTTTAACTCTTCCTGATTTAAATTATTAACCTGATTAAGCTGTCCTTCAAGCTTTTCAACAAATTCAACACCTATCAAGTTACCAGATGTGATATAGTATTTACTATCTGAATTTCTGCTCATAAAAAACCCGGTTTCCTGCTTCATTTGGTCATCCGCGTCTTCCACTTTACCGTGTCTTATAATATTTTGAAAACACTCAGCGAGCAAGTATGATACACGTTTTTTTATTTTAACCTTTTCATGATGTAGATCAATGTTATGTTCGGCTAATTGAATAACTCGATCAGTGATATCATCATTAAAATTTCCACTATAAAGAATACATTGATTATCATCCCTTAGAATATCAAAAAACCACTCAATTGTTTTAGTTTTCATTCAATTAAGTTAATAGTTTAGTAAATAAAAATAAGACAATTAAGGGAATTAAAAAATTGAATTTTAGCTTTTATGTATATTAATTGGCAATGATTATATTTTTCTACGATAAACCCTAAAGGGTAAAATAAAAAAAACAGCCTCATCAAAACACATCACAAGAAGCTGATTACATAGCACATAATCAATAATGCATAAAGCATGGATTGATAAGGTAAATAATTGTGAATAAGGGATATCTTATTATTTGAATAAAATTAGATTAACACTATTCTTCTTTTCCTTCAACAGTGTTATTATCATCCAAATCAATTTCAAATTCATCAACCAGTGTAGATAGTCTTTGAGCTTCAGAATTCAACCTGGAAGCCGACTCTGTCATCTTACCTGAGGAGTTGGAGTGCTTAATAGTAATATCTGTCAATTGTGCCAACGCATCATTTATATGTTGGGTGCCAGCTTTCTGGTCATCACTTGCTTCTACAATTTCCTGAACAAGTTTTGCGCTTTTATTGATCTCCGGAATGATACTATTTAATAGTTCACTGGCCTTTTCAGCCACAACATTACCAGAATCAGATAGTTCTTTTATTTCCAAAGCTACCTGTCTGCTTTGATCAGCGAGCTTTTTAACCTCCTGAGCCACTACGTTAAAACCTTTGCCTTGTTCTCCGGCCCTTGCCGCTTCCACAGATGCATTTAATGCAAGCAAGTTTGTTTTAAAAGCGATCTCAGAAATGGCACTAATCTTACTATTTATGGTTTTAATGGCATCGATAGTATCAATAAAGACCTTTTGATTTTCATCCATAGATTTTGCTGCACCTGAAGACACATTTCCAGTTGCCTCGGCCTTTTGGGAGTTTGATTCAACAGTATTAAGCATATTTTCCATAGAAGAGGAGATCTCTTCAGTAGTTGAAGCCTGGTCATTTGAGCTTTTAGATAAATTTAACGATAAGTCGTTAAATTCACTTGAAGCCTCAAGCATTTGTCCGGATGCTTCTTTGATATTGCTAATGATACCTTGAAAATTCGCCAACACATCGTTTATAGTTCTGTTTAAATCTCCAATTTCATCTTTACGATTTACAGGCATTTTAAAGTTAATCTGCTTTTTAGAGATTTTTTTAATTGCATTTATAGAACTATAAATAGGGTTTATAATATCTTTCTTTATTATAAATCTGAGAAGCAGAATGAGCACTATGGCTATCAGAATAAATAGAGATAGTGTGTAAAAAGATTTCCTTCGTGTATTTTGATAAATATCGGTATAATCATGAAAGAAATAGATTGCTCCAACAATTCTTTGTTTGACATCTTTCACGGGTAGAACACCCACTAGAAATACCTTTCCGTCAAGTTTATAATTATCTTGAATTATGCCAGTTTCGTTAGGCGTTTGCTGTTGAACTATATCTGAAAAATTGAAATTTGATGAAGTTTCGTTTATAATAATCTGTTTACCAAATATCTTATCCTTGTTTTCATCTTTATTTCCTTCTTGTGCTATGTCCCAACCATTTTCACTTAAAAACCGATGCTCTATTATCATTGCATAGTTGTCACCGGTTTGTTTCTTGAGGTTATCAAAAAACGGATCAATTTCTTCGCTTAACTCAAGATACCCTATCAAAGAATCCTCCATATAATATGGATGAACAGCTCTTAAAGAGAATTTTTTTGATCCCAGTTCAAGTCCACTACTGTACGTTTTTGTTTTTATAGCATTGTTATATGTTTCTCTTTTAACCACATCGCCTTTCTTTTCAGGCCGGTGCATTCGTAATAAGCATGTTCGGGTATTTTCCGGGCTTAAAAAGAAGATTTGCGATATTTGATATCTCTCTTTAAGATTCTGATAAACAGGTAATGTATGGTTGTAAAGGGCATCTATTTCTCTTTCAACATATAACTCTTTAATAGCCTCATCTTCAACCAAAAGATCCATAGCCATATAAAGCTTTTGAGTTTCATTCTCAAGAATATTGTCAAAGTTTTTTTCGGTTGTTTGAAGTTTTAACTGAGCGATTGATTCAATTTGAGAGAAATAAGACTGTATTTGATTGGTAAGTACGAAAACAATCCCGATAAGTATTCCTGAAAGTAATAATAGACTGATTTTATTTGAAAGTCTCATGTTTCAACCTTTTGTACAAATGTTTTTATATCAATGACTTAATACATTTATTAAATTTAAACCTTTTAACAGTAAAAGTCAAAAATAGTTTAATCAGAGTTTCTCAACCTTTTTAATTCCATCACGGTTGAAAGCAATCCTGTACCGTCTATAATTTGAATTACCTTCATTCTGAAATTTCATTATCATATTGATATAATACAATTTATCGCCCTTAATGTTAACACAATTTTTATCGCTTAACACATAAGCAGGCACTTCAGGGTTATCCATATTTTTAACAAACCGGGACACATTAAAACGAATAATATCAACCACTCCGGTAATTTCGTAATGCTTGTAATTCTTATTGAGCTTTTGCCTGTTAATACGCATATATTTTCTGTACAATATGATTTGTTCTTTTGCGCTTTTTTGCTCAATTTCAACAATTTGAGACCGATTCCTTAGCTTTAAAACACTTTTTGAAACTTTCTCTTCAGGAATAAAATCAAAACTTTCTTTAGACCACCCAAATTTATTATCCTTTACTTTAATTGTAGTTTTATGATCAAATAATCTGGTTTTTAATTTACCTGCTAAATAAAAGCGCATTAACTCTTTAATTCTATCTTTAAACATATAGCTAATGACAAGTGCGATAAACAGGGGTATTGAAAAATTGCCATATTTGGACTGTACAGCAAAAGCTACGACTGTAGCAAAAATCATGGCTAACCCGGCTGCAATACTATATAGCATTTGCTCAAAGAAAACACCATCTTTTCTCTTACGAGATTCCAGATAAAGGCGACTTTCAAAATATTTTTTAAGCACTCCCCACCTAAAAATTACTTCACTGTTATTATCTGCCGACTCTTTTTTTACAACAGCATAACCTTTGCTCTTTTTATAGGATCTCTCACTTTTGATTAAATCAATTAATTGATTTTTTGTATTCTTATATTCAGCATGAAAATCCTTCTCAAGACTATTCAATAACTTAAATGTATTTTGCTCTATAAGGTTACTCATAAACTCATCTGACAGAAGATAATAATTCATAAGTTCCTTATTCACTGTTGGGGTATTAATCAAGCGCCGTAATTTCCGATACCTGTCAACAATTTCCTTTATAAAATTCACATAAGAAGTGATAAGAAATTCCCTATCTTCTTCAATCTGATTTTTTATGATGTGTAAAAATTCATTGCGCAAGGAACTTTTTAGTATGGAATGAAACATCTTCAGTTGATATTCATATTCGTCCCTATGTTTTCTAATTGGATTTATAGAAAGTTGCTCAAATGATTTCTCCAGAAAAGTAAATGGAGAATTTTCACCTGTTGCTATATCTCTCAATAAATATACAGGAGTAGTTAATCGAAGATTTGTTTTTAAATCACTATAAAAATGACTTTTCTGATAAGTATACCTGTTTACATCGAGACTATAAGGAATAAAGAACCAGGTATTTATAATATGATCATTAAGTTTTTTACTTCTTTTAGTCCCATAACCAAGTTTAATTTCTACTGAAAACTTATCATGTACTTTCACATTTTCATCAATCATCTTACATCTCCTTACTTAATATTTATGATAAACTACACTGATAAATGAGCACGATAATACACTCGACATCAACGCCAATTATCAATTCAAATAGTATATTTCAATTAAAATTTAAACCTAACCTTGCGCCTTTAGCACAACTTAAAATTCAAATTTTACGAAATCCTTTTTCAATTACGTTTGAAAGTTTTTCAAAAACTTCGTCAAAAGTTCCCATTCCATCAATCTTCTTTACACCGTGTTGCTGATTGTATTTTTCAATCACAGGAACCGTTTTTGTTTCGTGTTCTTGCAACCGTTTTACAATTTTTTCTGTACTGCTATCATATGGCATACAACGATCGGTTTTACTACGTGCATCTAATCGTGATATAAGTTCAAGCATAGGTACTTGAATTTCAATTATCTCTGAAATAGCCGACCCGTGCTTTTTTAATAACCCATCGAGTATATACGATTGAACTAATGTACGCGGAAAGCCTTTAAAAATAAACCCCTTAATACCTTTAGAGTTTGCAATTTTCGCCTCAATCAAAGGAACCACAATTTCATCAGGAACTAGCTGCCCACTTTCGTAGAGTTCAGTTATTTTTTTGCCTGTCTCAGTACCTTTTTCAATTTCTGCCTCAAGCATTTTTCCCGTAGAAACGTACTCCAAGCCATACTTCTTAGCCAATGCGGCTCCTTGAGATCCTCTTCCTGAACCAGGATGTCCGAAAAGCACAATATTTAATAAGCTTTTACTTAGTTCTTTTTGTAGAATTTCGGAGATATCTTCATTAACTTTCTCAATGCTATTGGCCCCATTAATTGCAAAGTGAATTCCACGATCTTTATAGAAGTTCAATACAGGAAGCGTTTTGTCGTAATATTCTTTCAACCTATTCCGAATTACTTCCTCATTGTCATCACTTCTGCCACTAGTCTTACCCCTTTCTAAAAGACGTGCAACAGAATCCTCTTCATCCACTTCCAAACTAATCAAACAATTCAATGAGGTATTTAACCTAATCATTAAACCTTCTAAAATATATGCCTGCACATAGGTTCTCGGAAATCCATCAAACAAAAAGCCTTTGGATTCAGGATTTTGTGTAATGGTTTTTTCAATAATCTGCACTATTATTTCATCGGGCACCAATCCACCTGAGGCAATAATACTTTTTGCTTCCAGACCCAGCTTTGTTTCTTCTTTAAGCTCTTTACGAAGTAAATCACCAGTAGAAATATAAAACAGGTTATACTTCTCTATTAGTCTTTCAGACTGTGTTCCTTTACCTGCTCCTGGAGGTCCAAATAGTGCGATATTAAGCATAATTATAGGTTTTAGTATTATTACTCTAATTTACGCTAAAAAATCATTCAAAATCCAAAAATACCGTTTGGAGTATATCCCAAGAATCGTAACCATGTCTCTCCCAATATCATAAATAACACCCAGGTTATTCCCATCATAGTGATTCCATATTTAAACGTATCTGACCAACTATACTGATCTGTACTATAAAGCAGTAAGGCTGGTTTACTATTAAACGGCAATACATATACATGTTCAATTAACAATGCAACTGGAAATGCTAAACTTAATACAGGAAAACCAAATTTTTGAGCCACACCAATTGCAATAGGCACAAATATGAGTGTTCTCATAGTCTTTGACTGAAAAATTAACGCACTAGCCAGCATTGTTCCAGTAAGAATCAAATATAAGGTTCCAAAAGAGGTGCTTTCGTCAAATCCCAAACCGTCGAAAGTTGCATTCACAAGTAGCGATGGTAAATCGGTTACTTTA
>PKTE01000074.1 GCA_002869335.1 Salinivirgaceae bacterium
AACAGCAAGGACGAATCCGTGGGAATCGGTTTTGCATAGCAATTTTTTAGGCACGAAAACCTTTTTTGTGTTTGCCCAATGGATCATCGAAAACCATAAATGATTGTATAAATAGTCCGTATAATCCGTGTTCGAAGTTGTTTTTCGTTTAGCTAATTAACCCATCGTTTTGTTTCGCCGATGGCAATAGTTCGTTTTTAAATAATAGCTTCGTCACGGCGAGGTGGTTTTGGGAATAAATTTACCCCAGGTGACGCTTCGCTTACCTGGGGCTAGTATGTTTAATCCCTTCAGGATTATCTTTTAATTAATTCACATGCTCAACTTTTTAACTAATTAACCTCTTTGTGAACTTCGTGCCTTCTTTGTGCACATTGTGGTTAAAAATGGATTTTGTGTTTTCATTTTTTAATCTCCTCGGGTTGCACTCTCATTTTCGGTTCGCTCAAACGAGCAAAGATGTTTACCCAAGGCTATTCATGTTTAATCCCTTCAGGATTATCTTCTAATTGCCTAAATACTTAATCAACCTAATAACCTAATAATTTAAAAACTTACTAACCTAAAAACCTACAAACCTCCCAACTTTGTGTACCTTGTGGTTAAAATGTTTTTTAATCTCCCCGGGTTGCACTCTCATTTTCGCTTCGCTCAAACGAGCAAAGACGTTTACCCGAGGCTATTCATGTTTAATCCCTTCAGGATTATCTGTATGCCAAATGATCATACAACAATTCCGCCGATAGATAATGTTCGTCTCCGATTCAGTGGGTAATACGGCAGGTTTTACGCTACGCTTTATGCCACTGACTTCGCCTGTGGCTATATATATTCAATCCCTCTGGGATTGTGCGAAAGAATTGAGAATCACGGCCGTGCGTCTGTACGTGGTGATATTTAAAACGAATAACCCTAATCAACATCATTGTGAACTCCGTGCATTCTTTGTGTTCCTTGTGGTTATTTTAATTGATTTTCTGCTCAATATGGACCAAGACGCACGGCCGTGCGTCTCTGCATGGTAACAATCAAATTATGGGGTGAACATATAAATCTATTTACTACAACCTAAAACAAAAAATCCGGCGACAAAACTGCCACCGGATTTTAATTGTTGCAATACTTATATTAAATAGACCATTAATCTACGGTCATTCCTTCATTAAAATCTTCGCGTGTTCCACCTTCTTCAGTTCCCATCTTGCGTCGTTTGGTTTGCTCACCAAATCTATAGGTTAAGCCAACATTAAATTGTGGGAAATCAGGTCTACGAATATATTCGTTTTCGAAATTGCTTCCTCGGGAAGTAAACTTCCATTGGAAATTACCAAATGGATTTCTGATCCTTGCTGAAAGTGTCAGTTTTTGATCGAAGAATGTGTGTTTATATCCAAATCCAGTGAAATAAAACGCCTCACGCTCTCCTTGTGATGTAGCACTAGGAGAGAAATACATTCCAAATGCTGATAAACGAATGTTTCGACCAATCTTGATATCTGCATTAGCACGTATTTTATGGTTCATACTTTCGTTCGACAGATCTTCACCTAGCGCTTCACCATCAATTGTATAACGGAAGAAAGAATAACTAACATTCAAACTTACCCATTTTTTAAATTTGTGTCGTGCGCTTACTTCTACTCCAAGAGATGTTTCACGATTGATGTTTTCGAATGTGAGTAAGGTAGTATCACCTTCAAGAGGTACATTTATTCTTCCAATATTATTATCTGTTTGTCGGTAAAATGTGGTAACATTTAGAAATGAATTCTCAAAATATTTCAGGTAGTTAACTTCCACACTGTGAGCGTATTCTGGGTCTAGGTCAGGATTTCCTTTTCTTACAATAAATCCATCTGAACTTGTTACATATGGGTTTAAGAAATAAGTTCTTGGACGATGCACTCTTCGACTATATCCGGCCATGAATTTATTCTTTTTATTTATTTCATAGCTAAAATGCAAAGTAGGGTAAACGGTAAATATCTCTTTTGTATTGGTTTCATTCGTTGATTTCTGTTCTGTATAAACCCTTGAATATTCACCGCGCAAACCAAGTTGGTATTCTAAGCCGCCCAAAGGTCCGGAAAGCATACCATAAACAGCGTGTATTCCTTCGTTGTAAACAAATTCATTAGATAACGCTCCCGGTACAGGGTTAATAATATCACCGGTTTGATCATAAGCTATATCTCTTAATGATGATTTCATTCCAGCTTCAATTTTATTAGATCCAATGGGTAGCGTATAATCAATCTGAAAAGTTCCGTGATGATGTTTTTCCGTTGTTTTTGTTAAAGTTTGATCTAAAAGGAATGTAACCTCCGCTAATGAATCAGTTTTCGTATAAGCACTTTCATTCTGATCTTCGGCAGAATAGCTCGCCATAATCTTTATTTCATGTTCCTCTTCATTGAATCTGTGAATAAATGAACTGGAAATTTCATAAGATGTTTCATCATCTTGATTATCTCCTATCGAGAAATAATTAGTAATATCAGGAATTGTATCAGTGTATTTAGAATAAAAGCTTTCATTATTCCGATTACGTTCTCCAATTCTGAAGCGACCATTTACTGATAAAAAGTTTTTATCATTGAAGTCATAATCCAGACCAGCATTGATACTGTGATTTATACGCTGATGTCCACGTTCACCTTCTTCTTCACGGAAATCAGTGTATCCATCTCTGAAGGTTTTGTATAATGACTCAGAATTTCCATTTCGTCCACCCTGGCGGAAATCGTAACCTCCAACCAGATTCATTTTGCCTTTGCGGTAATTTAAACTAACACCAGCATTGTATTGGTCTTGCGTTCCCACAGTGGCGCTTACCTGACCATTCAAACCGCCTTTTTCATCTTTTTTCAAAATGATATTCAGAATTCCGGTCAATCCGTCTGGGTCGTATTTAGCTGATGGATTGGTGATTATCTCAATTTCTTTGATACTGCTGGCTGGTATTTGCTGCAGTGCATCATTACCGCTCATGGCAGTTGGTTTTCCATCGATTAAAACGGTGAAATTATCGCTTCCACGGATAGATACATTACCGTCAATGTCTACTTCAATTCCGGGTGTGTTTTCCAGTGCATCAACAGCTGTTCCCCCTACTGTGTTGATGTTTTCACTCACGTTAACTACACGTTTATCAATTTTGTATACAACCTCTTCCTGTTTGGCTGTTACAGTTACAGCATCCAGTTCCACATTGGCTGGGTGCAATTGAATACCTTTAAAACGTACTATTGGGTTTTCATCTGTTACTTCAATTTTATAAACGGTATGGCTTTTATACCCTATAAATTTGATTCGCATATTGTAAATACCCGCTTTGACTTTTTTGATCATGAAGAAGCCTTTGTCGTTGGTAATTCCTCCATTTACAAGAACGGAATCCTCAGCATTAAAGATTGCTACGTTTGCATATTCAACGGGTAGTTTCGTGTTGGCATCTATTACACGCCCCATAATTCCAGATCCGGGCATATTACCGGGGCCCATTCCACCACCAGGTCCATGTCCTCTTCCATGGGGTTGGGCATTTGAGTATAAACTCAAGAGTAGTAAGGCTAAAACGGGTAAAATTCTTTGCATTGTGATGTTCATTAGTGTGAAAAATTTTTCAAAAATAAGTGGTATTTCAATTATTGATTCTGTTAAACAATAATTGTTCGATTGCGGATAATGCAAAAGGTTTAATGGGGGTGTGAAAAAAAGTGCAATTTTTTATCTTTTTCGTTTTGTCTTTAATCTTTTTATTGAAATTCTACCAATCAAATGTCTTTGTGTGCCTTGTGCCTTCATTGTGTCCCTTGTGGTTAAACCATTTTAAATCTTTTTCCTTTAGACTATTATCTTAAAAATTTACTAACCTAAAAACCTTACGATTTCAATACTAACGCCAGCAACAATGCCCTCTCAATTAAACTATGTCTGATAATTCGCTCATTATTTGAAGGTAAAAAACCTCCAACAGGACCCATCCCATCAATTTTGGGCTCATTGTTTTCAATGTGGCAAATATCTGAAGAGCTCCAGCGGTGTTCTTTGGTAATTCTTACATCAATCGCTTTTGTAATTTTGAGAACATCATTATAAAATGCTGTGTTCTCCTCACTGGCTTCCATGGCTGGTCTGCGTTGCCCGCCATCGAATTGAATATGATAAATTTTGCTGCGTTTTTGGGGAGTGATTATTTTCTTAATCTTTTGTTCTATTTTTTCCAACTCCTCTTTTGAATTGAAGCGAACACTTATTCCTGCAGTTCCGTGAGCCGTGGTCTTGAAAATGTTGCTTTGAAATTCAATGTCGTAGGGTGCTATTACATTTTCTTTGTCATTTTTTGAAATGTCTGTAATGGCAGCGAGTGTTTTGTTGAATTGCATGGCAGTTACAGATACGTTTTCAGTGTCTGATTTATCTGTTAATCGTGATTCGAATCGGTATGATGCAGAACCAGAGCGAGATAAAACTAATCCGCCCTCTTTTGATGATCCACTAACGCCAATTACTTTATGGGCCAAATCTGCTTTTTGCTGAATTAGGGTTTTGGAGTATCTGCCGTCTATCTGAGAATCTGTAATTAGTAGAATACCAATTTTAGTTTTCCTTATGCTTCGAATGAAACGTAATGTTTGCAATGCTGAAATTACAATTGAAACGCCTCCTTTGGTCTCCCAAATTCCCGAACCTTCTAAATATTGCTCGTGTTCGTTATAATTTTCATGTCGTGCCAGCTTAATATTTGTGTCTATGGGCAATAAAATTAAATAATCTGTTTTTTGATCGGGCGTATTAGTAAAATACATGATATTTCCCACTTCCAATTGTGGGTATACTTCTTGGCTAAATCCAAGGTGACTAAGTTCTGTCTTTATTAATTCACTGCACTTATTTACCCCTTTTACATTTCTCACATGCGTGTTAATGTCTACAAGTTTTTTAAGCAGTTTTTCGGTTTGCTGTTGTCTTGTTTTCAAAAAAGTGCTCATGCGCGCATGCTGTGGGGCTTTGAGTTTTCCTCCTTCACCAGGTAACTGCGTCATTATGGTATTTGAGAAATAACGCACAGCAGCTACATCTAGCATGCGATTTACAAGCGCATCAAAATCGTATCCTGCTGCTTTTGCTGCCGTGTTGTATGATCCGCTTGATCCCAGGCTAGCCATTGAGTTGATTTCCAGTAGATAAATGTTGTTATTTTCATCGAGGCGGATGTCAACACGTGAAAAATCTCTTAAGTTGAGTGCTTTGAAGGCGTCTATACTTAGTTTTTGCATTTTTTCAGCTAGTTCAGAATCAATTTTTGCGGGACATATTTTTTGCTTGGGATTATGTTTTTTGTCGTCAACAGTTTGTATCCCATCAGGATCGCCATCTAAATCAATTTCTAAAACCGGAAAAGTTTCAGCAGGGGAGTTGCCTAAAATTCCTACAGCAAACTCTCTTCCGCGAATGAATTGTTCAACCAGAGCCTGCTGGCTAAATTCTTCGGTGATAAATTTGATGGCTTCTTTTAAATCTTTTTCTTCATACACCACCTTAAGCCCAAATGAAACGCTCTCCATTTTAGGTTTCACAATTACCGGATATTTTACACCACTTAAATCTTCATCAGATGAATTGAAAACCCAAAAATCCGGAGTAGGGAGGTCATTATTTTTCCAAATAATTTTGGTCAATACTTTATCTAAGGCCAGGGCATGACCTGAAGGATTTGAACCAACGTAAGGTAGTCCAAGCATTTCAAGCATTGAAGGAATATGTGTATATCTGCTTTCGCCCTGAATGCCATAGGCCATATTGAAAACCATGCCCATTTGTTCACCGTCTATCACGCGGGGCATAAAATTCTCGAGCCTTTCAATGATCTTTTTATTTCCATCAAGTATAGTGACGTTGTGGCCACCTTTTTCAAGGCTCTGGGCAACTTTTTTTACGGTTTTTTCGTTGTAAAATTCTTTGCTTTGCATCCCGAAAGTATTTATAACTCCCTGGATATCTTTATTATAAATGATTGCGACTTTCATTTTCTATTCTTCAATAATCTTGCACATTTTAAGGAAATTCTCCACCAAAAGGATTCCGTCCGGACCAGAAACTTCAGGGTGAGCCTGGAATCCATAAATAGGCTTAGTTTTATGTTTAATTATTTCTGTATCGCAGGTGTCTGATACAGCTATGCTTTCAAAATTGGGCGGTAGCTCGGCTACAAAGAAAGAATGACGTTTGACCAGAGAAACCTCCGTCTTTTCTAATCCTTTAAAAATTGGATCATCAGGTTTTGTGATGGTTACAATTTCTTTTTTTCCGTGGTATTCCGACAATTTTTTAATACGTCCACGATAACCCACCGCAATAATTTCATGTCCCAGACAAAAGCCTAGTATTGGCACGTTGAAATTCATCATAGCCACATAGTTGCTGGTGAGGTTTAGCGGTTCGTATGGGTTGCCTTTTCCGCCTGAAAGAATAATTCCTTTGATTTTAGTTTTGCTCGAAAGCGTAATGGGTTGGTTGTGATCGAAAAACACATAGTCAAAATCCTGCTCTGCAAGATATTGCCTTTTGAACTTTTTAATAAAAGCACTTTGGTTGTCAATTATAAGCAACATCGATATAAAATAAGAAATAATACATGCAGTAAATATAAACCAGAAATTAATTTAAATGTCATTTTTCAAATTATTTTGACGAAAATAATTACACTGCCAGGATCCTATAGAATAGGGTTTTAGAGTGATCTCAGATTATGGATAAATGACCTATTTTGCACTAATATAAACTGATTTTCTTCTTTTTTAGAACGCTGATCTTGCTGATTTAATTTATATTCTTAACCTTTCTGACCTGCTATTATGGTTTGTGCAAATAATATCTGAACAAATTAAATATCAATAGATACGATGATTTATGCTGATTTTGTCACAAGTAAAATTTACCGCCGCAGAATATTAAAATACTGATAATCTTCGTAGACGAATAAATTAATAATTAAACATTAATAATTATAATCGGTCAGCTTTTCGACTTTTTGACTTCGCTCAAGGACCACTCCGCTCAAGGTCCGATATCCAATATCTCAAATCTCTAATTTCATATCCATTAAAATCTAAGATCCTTTCATATATTCAATAATTTTCTCCGCCAGGATGGATGAAAGCTTTACATTCGATTCATGTGTCCAGCCGGCAATGTGAGGAGAGAGAATTACTCTTTCACTGTTCTTAAGATATTCAAAAGCTTCGGGTAATTTTTCAGAAAAGAGGTTCTCAAATGAGGTTGCTTCGTATTCTAAAACATCAAGGCAAGCTCCGGTTACTTTTCCAGATTTCATAGCTTTAACCAATGCTTCTGTTTGTAGAACTTTACCTCGGGCTGTGTTAATCACAATTATTTGTTTGCTGAATCGCTTTAGGAAATCATCATTGACCATAAACCGTGTTTCCTCAGTTAATGGAACATGTAGGCTAATGATGTCGGATTCTTTGAATAATTTTTCCAGAGAGGTTTCTTTAACATATGCTGGAGCATAATTCTTTTTATACTTGTCATAAGCCAGGATTTGCATTTCCATACCCTGGAGCTTTTTGGCAAATGTGCTTCCCATATTCCCAAACCCAATTATTCCAATGGTTTTGCCCTTTATTTCAGCACCTCTGTTTTCTTCACGTCGCCAAATACCATTTCTAACTTCAGAATTTGCTCTTATAAGATTGTTTTGCAAGGCCAATAGCATTCCCAATGCTTGCTCGCCAACTGCATCTCTGTTGCCTTCGGGGCTGTTGAAACATTTTATACCTCGTTTTTCTGCTGCTTCTACATCAATGTTTTCCATTCCCGCACCAACACGACCAATAAACTTGAGCTTAGTTGCTTTTTCTAAAAATGGGTCATCAATGATGAATTTACTGCGTATAATGATCCCATCATACTGATCAATAATTTGTAGGCACTCTTCTTTATT
>PKTE01000034.1 GCA_002869335.1 Salinivirgaceae bacterium
GCATTTTCATATTCCAGCACATTTACACCATTATCATGTAAGTAACTGTATTCATCTCCTGAATAATCAGTGTAATCAACAATTCCCCGCACATCAATACCACGGTTATATGCATCCAAAATAGCTGTTCCTAGTGTGTTTTCTGTAAAAACAAGCACTGCGAATTCAATAGATTCTTGAGCGCCATCAATCACCTCAATTATTTTTGAAGTCGTTTTATCTGATGGTGAAAAATAGCTCTGAACCTCAACGCCACCTATATTAAAGAAATGAGGAGTGTTATCCGTTTTGTCAGCTCCAAAAAGTGCGTTTCCTGCATCTGGTGTTAAGGTTTCGCTTCCCCACATCTCATTAAATTCTAAATTGTAGGCCTGTGCGAGTTGATAATCCTGAATGCAAATTATATTGTTGTAATCTTTATTCAGATTAGCAATGGTATGGTTCGTTGAACCAGTTAAAACCCAACTGTTCTGAATATCGTCACGGTCAATAATCATAAATTTATCATGCATAATAGCTTCTGTGTTGCCAGCTAGAATATTTATAGCTGGATTGAGACTATCAAGTAATGGATTTTCTGGTAAGTCATCTGTAATATATCGTATATCAACACCTCTGTCATAGGCATCATTGATAGCATGCATAATTCTAATTACCTGATTGTCTGTGGTGTCTACAATGTCATACATCGTGATGTCCAATGTACTTTGAGCCATGTTTATATATGAAATTATTGTGTCTGTGAATTCATTCGGAATAGACAAGGCATAATTTTGCCACATTACAGAGCTATCAATTGAGTGATTAAAATATACTTTCATTTCACCAGATGAGGTCGATTTTGTAGCAATCATTGATATTAGGCTAATGGTTGTGTCTCCTCCAGTAGCAGAAAATGGTTTGATATAATAAAATGAGTTTGCACTTAGTCCATCAAGCGTAATATTATGGGTAGTAGTTTCTGTGGCGACAGTAATAGTATCTAATTCCAAAGAATCTGTAGTACCAATTGCCACGTTTGTATTTGCAGCTACATTAGTCTCCCATGTTAGCGTTACACTTGTTTCTTGTATATCTGTAATGGCAAGAGGGGTTGTAAAGAATAAAGCCTCGGCAACCTGAATGTCGTTTTCGTCACGAGGTTCAATTTTATATGCACTAAATGAATAGTTTAATGGACCTGTTACAGTGTATGATACACCAAGAGTTGGGGCAAAAGCTATTCCCATATCATCCACTGCGATCGGGCCTGTCCCATCATTTATTTCCCATTCTCCATAACCTAAATCAGGATTTGTACATTCGGCTTCTTCAACTCGAATAAGCACACTTTCATATGCTTCTGTTGCATCTCCACTTGCTACAAGAATTGGCTCTGGTAAGGTGTTCTCAGAATTAATTATGGAAAAAGCTGATATGTTAATGATTTCTGTCATTCCATAGTATTCATCAACAGTTCCCGATAGCATAACGGAATCACCTATAAGTGGTGTGTTTCCCTGATCGTATATGTATAAACCAGTCCAGGCGGTATCTCCATCTTGAATAAAATAACCAGTTGAGTAAGTTGCTGTTACTATACCTTTTGTGGTTATTTCAGTGCCATCGTAAGGAGAATTGGCTGTTTGACCCTGGATTTCATAAATAGTTTGTGCATTGGCAAATATGCTTGCTGCAACTAATAAAAGTAAAAGTATGTGTTTCATAGTAAATAAATTTTCTAAAAATTGGGACGTAAATTTACAAATCTTATTGATACGATGTATATGAAAATCAGTTTGGTTATTAGTGTTTTCTTTTTTCAATTTTTTGATTGAGGGCTTTCTGTGTTCTAAATTATATGTTTCAAGGAAATTTTAAAATCAACATCTGTTTCTTATGGTTGTTAAAAATATGATAGGTAAATTCATATTCTAATTTGGATTAAAACTAACTACCATGGATAATATACTTCCCTTTTTAAAAGATTTGACAGAAAATAATGATCGCGATTGGTTTAAGGCTCATAAAAAAGAGTACGATAAGTCTCGAAAATCATTCGTAGAGCTGGTTGATAAGGTAATTGTAGGTTTAAGTTCTTTTGAACCACAAGTGGCTGGATTAACATCAAAGGCGGCTGTGTTCAGAATTTATCGTGATGTTCGTTTTTCTAACGATAAGCGACCCTATAAAACGCATTATGGAGCTTTTTTAGCTGAAAATGGAAGAAAGAGCACTAAAGCGGGTTACTATTTTCATATTGCACCCGGGGAGTGTTTCCTTGGGGGAGGGCTTTATCGCCCATCAGCTGAGCAGCTTAAAAAAGTGCGAGCTCAGATAGACTACAATGCTCAAAGTCTTAGAGATATAATTGCTGCAGATAATTTCAAATCTGTTTATGGTGCTATGCAAGGGGAGCAACTTAAAACAGCACCGCGTGATTTTTCTAAAGATCACCCTGATATTGATTTGCTTCGATTTAAAGATTTTTTGGGTACTCACCAATTCAGTGAAGCTGTGTTGAATGATAACCCCGTAGATTATATTGTGGAACGTTTTGAGGCATTGAAACCGTTTGTAGATTATTTCAATGATGCTTTAATGTTTGAAGATGAAGAACCGAAAGTGAACTTCTAAAGACTTTGCTTAAAAGTACTTTTTAGAACGCGGATAAAACGGATTATAAGAAAAGAAATTCTTTAAATATTTAAGAAAGCTGTATTAAAATGCAGCCATCAACAAATCAATATCGCGACTGGAAATATCAAATTTACGGCCGATTCTTTCTTTGGTTAAAATCCCATTGAACAAATATACACCATGGCGGATTCCTTTGTTTTGCCGGATTAATTGATTTAGGCTTCCACTTTCACCGATCTCCAGCAATAGCGGCCCAAAAATATTACTTAAAGCATAAGATGCAGTTCGAGCTACACGCGAAGGAATGTTGGGCACACAATAATGAACAACATTATACTTTTTGAATGTTGGATTTTCATGTGTGCAAACTTCGGACGTTTCAAAGCAACCTCCATGATCAATTCCAATATCAATAACTACAGAGTTAGGCTTCATATTCATTATTGCTTCTTCGCTAACAAGAAAAGGAACTTCTTCTTCCATTGGGAGTGCTCCTATAACTACATCGGCTGTTTTAAGGGCCTTTTTAACAACTCTTGGTTGAATTATACTGGTTGATACTTGTTGTCCTAAATCCCGTTGTAGTTGCCTAAGCTTTGTAATTGACGGGTCAAAAACTTTAACTGAGGCACCTAATCCTAATGCTGTTCTAACCGCAAATTCTCCGGCAGTTGTGGCGCCCAAAACAACAATATCTGTTGGGGTTACTCCAGAAATTCCTCCAAGCATTTCTCCTTTACCGTTATTTACATTGCTTAAATATTCTGCAGCAATTAAAATAGAGGTGCTACCAGATATTTCACTCATGGATTCAATCACAGGAAATACATTATCGAAAGAGTTTTGAATAAACTCAAAAGCAAGTGCCGTTACTTTCTTTTTCTGTAACGATTTGAAGTAATCGGCATTTTGGGTAGATATTTGAATGGAAGAAATGATGATTTGCTTACCTTTTAAAAGTTGAATTTCTTCGTTGGTAAGTGGTGCCACTTTAATAATAATATCGGCCTGCAACACTTCTTTATTTGATTTTACTATTTCACCACCATGTTCGCTGTATTGCCTGTCAGAGAAGTTGGCTCTTTCGCCAGCGCCTGTTTCAACTATAACTCGATGATTGTGATTTACTAAGAGCTCAACTGCATGTGGAGCCAGTGAAACCCTGTTTTCGTTTAGTGAAGATTCTTTCGGAACACCAATAATGAACTTCTTTTCTTTCTTTTTTTGCTCAAGTTTCTCTTCCTGAGGCATCAGTGCGTTTTTCTCAAATGAAACTTTGCTGGAGAACTTATCAGAATCTTCCATAGGGTATAAACTAAATTAATATCTCTAAATTTACTATTTTCGTAAATAAATAAAAAGAAGCAGTTGCTAAAATTTAAAATAATATGGTTAAAAAGACCCTTATTATCATTATACTATCTTTTTTCGTTTTGGTTTCTTATTCTCAGGTAATTATTCCAAAAGAGAGAGGAAGCCACATTGAAACTATTCTTTCCAAACATTTTTTTGGTATTCGGTTAATGCCAACAGCCCAAAGTAAGCCAATTACTTTTGTGATTTATAATTTGTATTACGACTCTACAAAAACCTATGATGTAATTACTAAACGCGATTTTATGAGTCAATTTTCAGGTATTACTGAATCGAAAGCCAATCCTGATGGCAAAAACCTTTTTAATGAAAACGAGATTGACCCTATGGTTTTTGAATATTTATGGAAGGTTAGATATCCGGAATACCCATTTGGAAAAACACCAAAACCTGGATGGGCTGCGGGGAAATTTATTCCCAGTCCAACACAAATGGCCATGCTTAAACCCTTTGGTGTTAATCATCCGGCAGATTTAATATTTGGAGATAGTCTCATCAGTTTTTTAAAATCTGCTACAGATCCCGCATGGGTAAATCGATATAAAGCGAAATGACAGCATGCAGCTTCGGGTTTAGCTCCTGCATCGCTGAACTCATCGACTAACATCGATTCGGTTCGGGTCTCGAGTATTGAGAATTTCGATTTTGGGATTTTATGATTGGAATTTATAATTAATTTGTAACAAATTCATACCTTTAGCGTCCTATCCCTGAAAATTAACCCAACAAACAGAAACAATGAAACTAATTTTACTATTGCCATTGGCCTTTATTGCCACAATTGCCTTTTCACAATCGAAAATAGAACCTTTTGTAAAAACCATTACGCAAGAAAATCTTAAAAAACACATTTATACACTTGCTTCCGATTCACTTGAAGGAAGAAAAACAGGTGAAATAGGTCAAAAAAAAGCAGCTAAATATATTTCAACCTTTTTTCAGTCTCATAATCTAAATGATATGGGGATGAAAGACTACTACCAGCCTTTTAACCTTATGGCGTATTCAAAGAATAAGGTTAACGTTTACTTTAAAAATAACGGATACAATAAAAAGAAAAAGCCGATTCGAGAATTTAAATACGGGCATTTTTTCTCACAAGAAATGGAACTACATGACACATTAGAATTTAAATATATTGGCTATGGATATGATTTAAAAACTGAAGATTTAAGTAATAAAGCAGTTCTATTATTACTTGATGAGAATTTCGGTAAAACATATGAAAATATTAAGCAAATAGCTCATAATACTCATGCTAAGGTTTTTATAGTGCTCTTTCCCAAACTTGGAATTTGGAGATTTAATCCTGAAAAAGATAATATCAATGAGTTAAATAAAATGCAACCTGTTGCCGCACTAACAAACGAGATATACGGATTAACTTTTGAGGAGTACCACAGTAAATACCAAAAAAAAGTTGAAATAATAAGCCAATTCTCCAAAGCTGAAGATGCATTTTATACAATAGCCGCATCAACTTACGACGCCAGATATCTATTTAACGAGAGCATTAAAGATTTAATCAAGCTTGAGAAACAGGTGGCAAAAGGAAAGGCAAAACGAAACATTACACTTTTAACAGATTCTCTAATTTGCAATATCAAAGTAAATAACTTTAAAAAAGAAAACAGTCCTACAGAAAACGTGTTGGCTTATATTGAAGGAACCGATAAAAAAGAAGAAGCCATAGTTGTTACGGCACATTACGATCATATCGGAAAACCTCGAGAAAAAGCATGTGTGGGTGCAGATGACAATGCATCTGGAACGGCTGCTGTTATGGAAATGGCGCGGACGCTACAATTAGCTGCAGAACAAGGATTAAAACCCAAACGAAGTATCATATTTGCTGCTGTTTCCGGAGAAGAAGAGGGTTTGCGTGGTTCCGACTTTTTTGTACGTCACAGTCCTGTTCCAATTGAAAATATAGCACTTAACGTTAACCTGGACATGATTGGAAGGAATAATGGAAATAAGGAAAAATACAATCAAACAATGTATTTGCTTACAAAAGGGAAAAATAAACGGAAGTATAGTAAAATTGCTAAAAGATTTGATAAAGCTAATCCGGATCTTAAAATTTCAAAACATCCGGGATTAATGAAAAAGCTGTTGTGGTCAT
Source organism: Salinivirgaceae bacterium (assembly GCA_002869335.1). Taxonomy (GTDB): domain Bacteria; phylum Bacteroidota; class Bacteroidia; order Bacteroidales; family Salinivirgaceae; genus Salinivirga. The sequence continues at coordinate 6,119 of PKTE01000034.1, forward strand.
TTTCATCAGATCATTATCGTTTTAGAAGAAGAAACATTCCTGTAGCTGTTGTGTTTACAGGCTTACATCCTGACTATCATACTCCTAGAGACACCCCCGATAAAATTAATTATCCAAAAGCAACTGAGATAACTAAACTAACATGCCAAACAATTTGGGAAATTGCTAACATAGATAAAAACATACTGGAAAAAGATATTGAGCATCCAACAAAGCAAAACTTTATTGACCGGATAATGGATTGATTATCATTTTGATAAAAGAAAAGCCCTATCAAAATTTGGTAGGGCTTTTCTTTTATATTAAGGTAAATTTTGTCCCGGAATCCACGGAGCACCTGCCTTTTGAAGCTCTTGCTCAACTGGAGGTATTTTATTATCTATGATTTTTGTTAATTGCGTTTTTAGCTCCTCAAAAGTTTTTTCTGCAATTTCCACACTACGCCTATGAGTGGGTGTAGGCCCGTATGTTGAATTATTCGTTCCTGTTCTTGCAGTACTTATTCTATCATAGATTGTTGGATTATTCTTTTCACCTATTTTATTCTTAGAAGGACTGCCAAAGAATTCTATTTTCAATTTTGCCAGCTCCATTTTTAAATCGTGTATTTTTGAATTTAAAACTGTTGGATCTATATCTGTGCGAGAAAGAGCACGCTCCATAGCATCAAGTTTTTTTGATGTGTTATTTAATGCTAAATTAACGGCACTCAATTTTCCCTGTAACTCTTCCAGTCTTTTCCAAAATGCAACAACATCATCAGGTGAAGCACTTTCTAAAGCTCCTTTTCTCATTTGAACCACTTCAAATTCCATTGGTTCTGAAAGGTTTGTTACAACTCCGTCAATTTGTTTTGATAAGCTTACTGTGTATTTTCCGGGTGTTACCATGTATCCTTCAGGTTGCCATTTTGAATTGGTGTTATCCGGGTTAATAGCTCTCTGAGAAGCTGTTTTCAGGTTCCAGCTTACTCTATGAAATCCTTTATTTGCAGGTCCTTCAATTTTCCGAATCACCTTGCCATCAGCATCTTTTACTGTTAAAATAATCGTAGGCTTTTCTTGTAACTTCTCTTTATCTAAAGCATCCCAACCGGGGAATGGAATGTTTCCTCCCTCTTTGGTTAAGTTTTTTTCTTTCTCTTTTCTAATTTGAGCTAGTGTTTTGTATTCTTTACCAATGTAATAGGTAAATACTGCTCCGAAAGGAGGATTTGGTGCTGTAAATAATTGTGCACCCATCGACCCTTTTTTGCCACCAATCGATGAACGCTCTTTATACCACCATGCTTTACGAGTAGGGAATAACGTAGCTTCTTCTTTCAATTGTTCCTCTGAAACTTCGCGCAATGCTGAATAGTCATCTAAAATATAAAAACTACGACCAAATGAGGCCCCCACCAAATCATTTTCTCTACGCTGTATGGCTAAATCACGGAATGAAATAGTTGGTAATCCTCCTTTAAGCATAGTCCATTTTTCACCTCCTGATACTGTAAAGTAAATGCCAAATTCAGAGGCCAAAAACATCAAATCTTTGTTTACGTGATCCTGCACAATGCGCCATAACTGTGTGCGTTCAGGCAAATTTCCTTTGATTGATTTCCACGATTTTCCTTTGTCTGTACTTTTATACAAATAAGGGTCAAAATCACCATATTTATGATTATCCAACACTACATAGACTGTATTGGCATCAAATAAGTCTGCTTTGATATCGTTAACAAAAGCAGTTTCTGGTACTTTTGGCAGATCGTCTACCATTATTTTACGCCAGTTTTGA
>PKTE01000187.1 GCA_002869335.1 Salinivirgaceae bacterium
AGTAGAATTGAGCCTAACTTAATCACAGACGAAATCATAGATTTGGTTTCAAAAAATGAAATGATCGTTCCCCATTTTCATATTCCTTTGCAATGCGGGACAGATAAACTTCTCAAAAGTATGAATCGTCGATATACAACTGAGGTATATGCAGAAAGGGTGCGAAAAATTAAAGCCGCAATTCCTGACGCCTGCATTGCTGCTGATGTAATTGTTGGAGTTCCGGGTGAAACAAACGATGATCACCTGCAAACTATTGAATTCCTTAAAACACTGGATATATCATATTTGCATGTTTTTACATACTCTGAGCGTCCGGGAACTAAAGCTGCAACAATGGAAAATCAAGTAGCCAAAAATGTGAGAACAGAACGCAGCAAAGCCCTTCACGAATTATCAAACCAATTTTTAATAAAGTTCTTAAAAAAGAACCTGCAAAACACAAGACCTGTTCTTTACGAAAAAGAAATTAAAGGAAAATATATATATGGTTTTACTGACAATTACATCCGCACCAAAGCGGTTTACAAAGATGGTATGGAAAACCAAATCATAGAAACTCAATTGACAGATATTGATGAGAATAACGATGTAATTGGAATAACGAAAGCGTAAATATGATAAATCTTACAGACATAAAAACACCTGTTGTTGAGCTAATTAACCGAACAGGCAAATTCATAAAAGAAGAAAAAGGTAAAATTATTGACAAAGAAGTCGACGTAAAAAGTAAAAATAGCTTTGTAACCTATGTGGATAAAAAGGCAGAACAAATGTTGGTTGAAGGTCTACAAAAAATAATACCAAATTCATCTTTTTTAGCTGAAGAAGGAACCGGAGATCAAAACGAAAGTAACTATTTATGGATTATAGATCCACTGGATGGAACTACCAATTTCATTAACGATATATACCCGGTATCCATTAGTGTAGCATTGCAATACAAGAAAAAAACAGTAGCCGGGATAGTTTATGAAATTGGCAACGATGAAATGTTTGCGGCATTTGAAGGTGAAGAAGCTAAGCTAAATGGAAACACTATTTCAGTTTCGGAACGAAACAAACTGGAAGATGCTTTTCTGGCAACTGGATTTCCTTACTACGATTATGAAAAACTTCCGGGTTATTTAAATGCCTTATCTGAATTTATGAAAACAACTACAGGTTTAAGACGCCTTGGTAGTGCTGCCACAGATTTGGCCTACGTAGCTTGCGGACGATTCGATGGATATTTTGAATATAGCTTAAGTCCATGGGACGTGGCAGCAGGAGCCTTTATTGTACAGCAAGCAGGAGGCTATGTGCAGGATTTCAAAGGCAAAGATGACTATATTTATGGCAAAGAGATTATTGCAACAAATCCACATTTAGCAAGTGAAATACAAAAAATAATTGCCGACCATTTAAAATAATCCAAAAAAACTTCATTTTGATCAAGCAAGGAATGATTAAAGAATATCTCAAACAATAATATTATATTTGCCATGTTTGTAAATAATATGCTGATATATCACACGATAAATGAAATAAAATGAGAAAGTTTTTAACCGTAATTTTCATTCAACTCTTAACCATATCTTTATGGGCACAAAGCCCTACAGGCTATTTTCACTACGCCCCTTTTATGGATATGGAAAAAGAAATATACCTGGAAACTTATTTGGCCATTGCGGGCAATTCGGTTGTCTACAAAACTGTAGATGAAGATAAATTGCAAGCATCAGTTGAAGTAACAATGGTTTTTAAAAATGGTGATATTGTAAAAGGATACAGGAAATTCAACCTAAAAAGTACGAAAATCGATGAAGATGAACCTGAAAGACCTCCTTTCTTGCATCTTGAAAGGTTTATTCTTGACAATGGAACTTACAATTTTGAGCTCACATTAAAAGACAATTATGCTGATAGTGCTGAAGTTTTTAAGTTTAATGATATCATTACTGTAAATATTGAAAAAGAAGACCTTTCATTTAGCGGCGTTACTTTAGCAGAACAAATGACTCCTACAACAAAACGAAATCAATATTCAAAAAGTGGTTTTGATGTAGTTCCCTATGTAAGTAATTTTTACCCGGATAATGTAAATACCCTTTCATTTTATATGGAAATATATAATTTGGATAAAGTATTGGGAAAAGATGAACCATTTTTAATTACTACTTATCTGGAAGGTAACCCAACAAAAAGAATGTACACCGAGTATGCTACCAGATCACCAAAAAGAGCTGCACCTATTAATGTTTTAATGAAATCATTTGACATTACAAAACTCAACAGTGGAAACTACAATTTAGTGATTGAATTAAGAGATAACAGAAATAACATTATTGGCACACACAAAAAATTCATTCAAAGATCTAATAACGATTATTACGAGCATGAGGTAGATTATACCAATATTGATATATCAAAAACATTTGCCCAAAAGATTACAAACTTGGCTCAGCTGAAAGATCACATCTATGCACTGTATCCTATTTCTAATCAGCTGGAGCAAAAGTTCATACTTCAGGATTTCGACGAAAGTAAGATGAAGCTGATGCAGCAATTCTTTTTCAATTTCTGGAAAGAAAGAAATCCCTCAGATCCTGAAGGTGAATGGAATATTTACAAAGATCAACTCAAAATTGTTGAGAAACACTTCGGATATGGTAGAAGAAGAGGATATTCAACCGATCTTGGCAGAATTTATCTTAAATACGGACCTCCAAATTCAATTAGAGAAGACCATTTAGGACAGCAACAAATTGTAACAGCAGCCGGAGAAGGAAATACTATGGTTGATGCTGTTGATTACCAAATTTGGCACTACTACAAAGTTAGTGGCTACACAGACAGGGTATTCGTATTTGTAAAAGGACTTGACAGATATTCATTAGGAGAAGAATATGTGTTGCTATTTACAGATGTACCTGGCGAAATATCCTATGATGACGGACTTAACTTCAATAGTGTAAATAGCTTGATCCAAAGCATTGACAGTAAAATGCTACAAGATATTCAAAACGAATCTTCTCGTGCATTAAGCAGATTTTTATCTGGTAGAAAATAACAATCTGCTCTAAGAAAGCTGACATACATACCATTGTAAGTCTACATGCAATGAGTTAACAAAATAAATTAGAAAATAGGGATACTTTTCCCTATTTTTGTTTTATAAATTATTGCAAAACTTAATTTTTAAAGCATGATAGGGATTGTCAGTAACACCGGCATGAAAACAATTATTGTGAGTATTGCGCTTATTGCAGTATCTGCCTTGCAGATTAAAGCACAGAATAACCTGGTAATGAACCCGGGGTTTGAAGAATATGTGGATTGTCCAATTAGACACACTCCGGAAGATGCCACGAACACATTAATTCCTCACTGGACATTTCCAAACAAAACCGCATCAGACTATTTCAACAAATGTTCAAAAAAAGGTGCTGGTATTCCGTCTAACTTTGCAGGCTACAGTCAGGCGAAAGAAGGAGATGCGTACGCCGGAGCTATTTTGAGTGGATCAACATTTGACCATCGAGAGTACATACAGGGTGAGCTTACCGAACCAATGAAGCCCGGTAAAAGATATTGTGTATCATTCTATTATAAACTTGCCAGTGGATCACGCTTTGCTATTGATCAGTTAGGAGTTTATTTATCAGGCGAGAAGCTTGCATATAATACTAAAAAAGAGGTGAAAGTTGATCCTCAATTAAGCAACCCAAAAGGTTTATTCCTAAATGACACAAAGAAATGGGAACACTTTTGCAGAGTATACGATGCTAAAGGAGGAGAACAATTCATAACCATTGGAAACTTTAATTCCTACGAAAACACAAACTACGTAGGTGTAGAAAAAACGAATACAGCCAGTCATACTATGACTGATTATGCATATTACTATTTTGACCTTGTAGAAGTAAGAGAGATTTCTAAATGTGAAGCTTGCGCCTGTATTCCTCATGACCTAAAAGTTGCAGTAGTAGATTCATTCTACACTGGAGGTTTTAATCCTATCACAGGAAAAATTGACCAAAAACAAAATGACGGAAAAATAAGAATTACTGTACAAGGTGGAACCAAACCTTATGATGTTAAATGGAGCACAGGTAGCTCTGACTTAAGTATTTCAAACCTAATTGCAGGTAATTACAAATATACTGTAACCGATGCCCTTAATTGCATTCGGGAAGGTAATGTTGAATTTGTTGCGCCGCAGGTTCAAGAAGAAGAAAAAGAGAATGACCTATTTAGTATTAAAGAGGGTGCAGCTATCGTTCTTAATAACATATTCTTCGAAACCGGGAAAAGTACACTTCTACCTCAATCTTTCTCTGAATTAGACAAAGTTGCTAATTTCATTAAAGATAAGAACATCAGTAAAATTGAAATTTCAGGACATACTGATAATGTGGGTAATCCATCATACAATCAAAAATTGAGTGAAGGAAGAGCCAAATCAGTGGTAGATTATTTAGTAAGCCAGGGAGTTAGTGCTGATGTACTTACATATGTGGGTTATGGACAAGACAGGCCTGTTGATACTAATAAAACAGAAGCAGGTAGAGCCAATAACCGTAGAGTTGAATTTTTCCTTGTTAAAAAATAAAAAACAAAATTATGAAGACAATAATTACAATACTGTTCATAATAATATCAATCGTTTCTAACGCACAAGTCGGAAAGATTGTAAAGAAAATGGAAAAACAAGACTATGAAAAAGCCAAAGAAATAGCTCAAAAAACACTTAGTGAAAATGCTGATGATCCTGGAGCAAACTTGCTATTAGGGTGGATGTATTTCGATGATAAAGACTATTTCAAAGCTTATAAGTATATAATGGCATTCAAAAAGAATGAATCAACACTTAGCGCTGAAGACAAAGAAGATATCAATGGTTACATGGACGTAAAAATGACTCGAATGAGAAAAAAACCATTTGACGCTCGTGTAGAAAAATTATATAGTGATGTTGAGGAAACAGCCATCAATTATGTGAGGGAACAACTCGACACGGCATTAGCTAAAGAATTTATAGAGATGTTTCCAGAAAGTCCTTTTCTTGAAAACACAAAACACATACGTAACCATTATGCATATGAAAAGGCTGTGAAAGAAGGAACAGTAGAAGCATTGATAAAATTTCAAAAAGAATATCCAGATGCAGCTCAAATCGAAAAAGCACAGGAACTCATTTATGAACTAAAATTTGAAGAAGCCAAGAAGACGAAATCTTTAGATGCTTTTAATGAGTTCATAGAGAGATATCCACTGGCAAAACAAAGAACTGAAGCCTTACTAATGAGAAATCAGTTAGCATACGATAAAGCCAAAGCATCAAACTCATTAGACGCTATCGATATTTTTATTCGCGACTACCCTAATGCACTACAACTAGCTGATGCTAAGAAATTAAGACAAAAACTAGTATTTGAAAAAGCTAAACAAATCAATACCATTGAAGCTTATACTAATTTTGTTAAGGAGTACCCATTTGGAAAATATTATGTAGACATTTTTAATCTTAAAGCAAAAGCTCTGGGCCAAAGAATTGCAGAGAAAAGTCAGGTGAAAGATTATGTATTTGCTCGCGCTTTTGACTACAGTCAAACTAACGACAGATTCAATGCCGCAGCCGTTGATAACCAGGGTAATATTTACCTGGCAGGAACCATCCAACTCGATACTGCTCCATTACAAGATGTATGGCTTTTAAAATTAGATCCAACAGGAAAAATGATTTGGAACAAACAGTTTGGGTCACCTGCCAATGACCATATTAATGAACTTTACCTTGAAGATGATGGATCACTTCTCGGAATTGGAATTTATGGTGCCACAGATACTACTGCCGGACAAGGGTGGATGTTAAGCGTTGGAGCAGATGGGAAAAAACAATGGATGAAGCTACTAACAGATATGTATCCATTAACTAGTATCAAATCAGGAAATAATGTATTAGTTGGCTGTCATAAAACAGACTCACTACAATCTATGTATTTGGTGAAATATGATTCGGAAGCAGATAAACTTTATACAAGAACATATTCATTGCCAGGCAGCATCAGGTCAATTAACGCTCACTCTACTGATGGCCAAATCTTCAGTGGTAAAAACTGGGTTGCGCATATTGATGAACTAGGATATATCCAACAGGATGAGATACTTGACAGCACACTAATCGTTTTGGATGTGTTTGAAAAAGAAGGTGTTATTTATGCCGCAGGAATCAATGACGATTTTAACTTATTCTTGTGGGACAGCCAAAACAAGAACGTGACGCAAACCACTCAAAATGTAAAAAGATTGAAGTATCTACCAAACACTAATTTAGTAGTACAAGGATCTAATAATTCAGTTATGGAACTTACAAATGCAGGTGGATTTGTTAAGGATGTTGCAAAGTATGCAGACGATTTCAAAATTACAGACAGCTATCTATTTTTCAGTAGTATAGGCTCAATATTAGAATCAAATATTACTGTGATAAAAACAAAATAAACGAATCTGAAAATAAGCCGCGGGTATTCATTTAATTGCCCGCGGTTAATATTAAACCACACCAAATGAAAGATATTCGCGTATTCTTAGTTGATGATCATAAGCTATTGCTCAATAGCATGAAAGTGATGCTCGAAAAAGATGAAAGAATAAAAGTAGTTGGAGAAGGATACAACGGTAAAGACTTTCTAAAAGCTCTGGACTCAAAAGTATTTGACATTGCTTTAATGGATATTGATATGCCGGAAATGAATGGTATAGAAGCAGCTAAAAAAGCAATAGCGAAAAGAAAAGACATTAAAATTATTACAGTCTCAATGTTCGACGATTTCGATCACTATAATAAAGTTATTGAAGCGGGCGCCATGGGATTTGTAGTAAAGAATGCTGAAAGCCATGAACTTATTAAAGCAATATACAACGTTTATGAAGGAGAAAAATATTTCTCTCCACAGCTCTTAGAAAATGCCATAGAATATATGTCACAGCGTAACGATAAAAGCAAAATCAAATACTTACTATCAAAACGCGAAGACCAGGTTCTTAAAATGATTTGCCAGGGAATGTCAAGTGCTGAAATAGCCGAGGAACTTGAAATTAGCCCACGTACAGTTGAAAAACATAGAGACTCATTACTTAAAAAAACCAAATCGAAGAATTCAGTGACGTTGGCGGTGTTTGCAGCGCAACATAATCTACTTTAATTAATGGTTAATTATTAATGATTAATTGTTAATGGGAAAAGATATTGGATATTTGATCTCGGATCTCAGATTTTGAATTAATCGAAGAAAATCAGCGTCGTCATCGCGAAGGCAAAGCCTGTGGCGATCTCGTATTGGTTTCTACACCGAAATTTGTAAGAGATTACTTCACTACGTTTGTAATGACGATTTCAATTTAACACTTATAGACTCACCGCTATTGACTCTATACTCGGAGATCTTTGCTCAAAACCCACAACTCAATTCTCTATACTTTATACCGTCTTACGACTCAAGTCTTTCTGCTTGCAAAACCATCTTATTCTGTTCCAGCTGTCTTAAAATATATTGCAGATGTTCATTATCTCGCACATTGAACGTTATGATTGCTTCCCAAATACCGTCACTAGCTGTAATATTCATTGACTGAAGGTTGATATTCATCTCTTCTGCGAATACCTTACTGATTTGATTCAACACACCCATTTTATCAATTCCAATCACACGTACATCGGTCATAAAGTGTTTATCTTCTGAAGCATCGTTCCATTTAGCTCGAATAATCCGATATGGGAAATTTTCTTTTAGCGATTTTGCATTAGGGCAGCGATTGCGATGAATTACAATTCCTTTCGCTACGGATACAAAACCAAACACACGGTCACCAAATACC
>PKTE01000290.1 GCA_002869335.1 Salinivirgaceae bacterium
ATAGTTTTCAACATCCAATAACCTCTTTGGACGCAGTAAAGCGCATCGGAAACGGTGCGCTTTTTTTTAATTTAATCTATACCGGCAAAATCACTATAACCTTGCACATAAATATACTGAGCAGTTTCATTCCAAACAACAGTTGCAGAAACAGTTCTGTCATCACTACCCCAATGAGTAATAGTTCCATCATATGTGTTTGTATAGCCAGCCTGTTCATACAAATAAACCTGATTTCCAGAAACATCATCTACTGTTAATCTATACACAGCATAGTTCTGTCTGGGAATTTCCAACGTTAAAAACACATGCCCGCCTGGTACAATTGTTTCTCCTGCATCTAAAATATTTTCACTGAAAACACCAAAAGTTTCTGGAACAGCCTCTCCAGCTTCCCCTAATTGAAAAATCCTAATACTTGTTATTGTATATTCAGATCCGGCATCATTTTCGAATTTTACATATAATTTATTATCATCATTTTCTGTTTCTTCCTCACAACTTATAAAGCTGAGCACCATAAACGGAATAAATAAAAAGGCCAATAATCTCATTTTCATAATTTCTATTTTTTAATTGATGTTTAATTTACATGAAATTATTTAAAATGAATATCAATCTATTCTAAATATTTCAATGATTTTCTATTAGCTCAATTGCTTTCTCAAGGACCTCATCTCTACCAGCCCTTATTCCCTCAACAGTAGGCTTCACTTCAATATCAGGCACAATACCCACACGCTGTGTTTCCGTTCCATCCGGATAATAAATGCCAATTCCACTAATCAGTGTTCGAATACCTCCCGGCAAATAAATCTCAGATACATTTCCATCAGCTCCTGCGGTTGTGGAACCTATTACTAAAGCTTTAGGAGCCGTTCTATACGCCATGGCATGAAACTCTGCTGAACTCTGGGTTTTCTCATTCACCAAAATAACTACCTTACCTTTGTAATAGTCCTTATTATCATCACCAACATATAGAGTTCTGGTGAATTTAAATAAGCCCGGTTCTTTATAAATCACATTTGAAATTTTAGTAAAAGGCGTTTTATTTGGCACCAATAACTCAGCAAATTTATACAAAACAAAATCGCTTGGATAATTTCTTATATCAATTATTAGTCCTTTGGTATCTTTGAATTTAGACCACAAATCATCTAATTCAATTTTCTTTATTATACCATTGTTAATATATGCTATATCAGGACGCACCTTTTTATACATATCCTCATCTTTACTCTTTTTATTATTGAGTAGCTCTTTCATAGAGTAAGTGGGCAAATCCATTTTCATATGTTTTCCATCCCTATCTATTTCTACATTGATTGATTTTGTAGTACTTCTCAATATTTTACCTGACAAATTCCTCAGTTTTGTAGCATAGTTGGAAGCAGGATTATATGGTAATTTCTCATCTAAAATCTCCGGTATTGTCTTTCCGTCAACAGACAAGATTATATCTCCGATTTTCAAAGACATTTCAAATCCTACATGGGAATAATCTATTACCATAAGGTTCTCTTCCACAAAGGCAAGTTTTACTGTAACCCTATTTGATCCAAAATGATGCGTAAGAGTGGTATCCGGTCCATAATATTGAGCGTGTGTATCGTGTACTTCTCCAATTAGTTTGACGAGTGCCAGTTTATAATCAACTTCACTTTTTGCCGCAACCATTATTGGAATAAACTCTTCCATCACCTCTTTCCAGTCTTTTTCAATCAGATTTTTATACGGAAAATAGTATTGAATCATATTCCAATATCGAAACAAGGCCAATAAACGATAACCCACATCCGAATAGATCATTGAATCATATTTAGCTTCATTTCTAAAAATTGGGTTGGCTACATTCAAATTGCCGTTAACATAATAGTGCCAATATCCTATTTTCGACTGCTTAACGTCATTCAGTTTTGATTGCAAATCAGCACTAAACCCTGAATTATTTATCCATTCCAGATCAGGTTTAATCTTTATTTCACTTTCATCATGCTCTTGCGGGTCGTCCTCTAATTCGAATTCTCCGAGTTTGCTAATCCAGCTTAACAGCACTTTATCTCTTTCAACTCCATTTTCGCAATCCAATATTTCTGGCATTATTTTAAAAAGCTCAAAATCCCAGTTATACCCACCAGAAGCAACTTCAGGATGGTAATATTTGAGAAAGCCCCATGTTAATCCAAGAATTTTTAAATCCCGTACTTTTTCAGATGATAAATTTTCAATTTCAATACCGGAAGATTTTTCAAAGTCATTACTTCCCATTGATTTAAAATAGTTACAAGAACTAAATAGAAACAGAAAGGATAGAATGGTTACAATAGCTTTTTTCATAGGATAAATAGAAATAGTTAGTAATTGTGATAAAGATAAAGAATTGCTAATAATATTAATGAAATAGGCTACCTCTTTTGAGATAGCCTCTTTCATCTAATTTGCATAATATATAGACCATTTAAATCTAACAGTTTTCACTATTTTATTTAAAGCTCAGATAAAACTTTTCGTGCGTTGGTATTGTTGGGGTTCAATTCAAGACTTCGTTTATAATTAATTATTGCAAGGTCTTTTTCTCCATTCTTGAGCAATGCTTCTCCATAACTATCATAAGCATTGGCAGATAACGGATACAACTCCACATTAAATTTAAATATCGATATGGCTAAATCAATTTGATCTTCCTTCAAATACTTGTATCCAAGTCCGTTAAAATAATTCTCCATATTATAAGGCAAGCTTTTGAAATAGGAAATATTCTTTTTAGCTTCTGCTATTGCCGTTTTAATATCTCCCAATTTAAACAACTCCATTGGTAGCTTGTAGTCATTTGGAAGCCTTACAATTGTTTTGCATGAATCTCCCCAACAAATCTTTAAAGAATCAACATCTTCCATATCCTCAGGAAAAGTACTTAACACAAAATTGCTAATGTCGGTTGAAAACAAATCCTCAGAATCCTTATACAAACCAGACCTTGTATATTGAAGACTATTATCAAGGAAATCAGTTATTTCAATCTCAGCATTTGCAACATCTCCCATAATCGACAAAACATGACCCTCACTAAACAAATAACGTCCTTTCATTCTGGACAAATCTTCCTGATCAAGATTTACAGCTGCTTTTGGAGTATACTGAAAATTTAAAACCGTTTCTAATACATTGTCGCGATTCGACATAAAATCTTCAATAGTAAATGGTAGCTGTATTTCGGGAATAAGAGAAAGCCTTTTATCCATGGCAAAACTAGCATGCAGAAACATTCTGGAGACTAAACATTTTAAACCTGAATTAGGCAACGTAATCATTTGAGGGGAGCCTGCTCCTCTCTGAAATGGTGCCTGAGCCGTTGGCTCACCCACAAAAATAGCCTTTGTGTTTCTTTCTAATATTGAGGCAAATAGCACAGCAGCTGAAAACGTTTTTCTGCTTGTAAGCACATAAAACTTCCCACTTTGATTGATATCCTTATTTTGTATAAAGAAATCAGTAATCGGATAAAGCAAATGCACAGCACCCCCATTATTATTGCGAATATCAAGTATAAATTTATCGAATGGCTTTGATTTAACAGCCTTGTCAAGCTGAGAAATAAACTCACTCACTGGTTTATCTTCATCTTCCATACATGCATTAAACTGCAGATAAAACGCCTTCTTCTCTGGCCAATATTCGAACCAATAGTTGTCTTTTCTATCGTTTGTAATAGCAGGATGCGCATTATTTTCAACCTTACGGATCAATGTCCAATAAAAATAGGGTAAGTAATGTATTGGATTTAAACGAACAACAACAGTTTCTCCATTTATTTTTTGAAGTTCAAAAGGAACATCCCCTCTATCATCTATCACACCTTCAGCAAGTAACCATTCTGACAATAATATAATAGCCAGCCTATTTTTACTATGTTGTTCATTCTCTGAACCTAAATACTTTTTAAGTCTGGCATACACTTCAAGAACATCTGTGTTCCCTATTTTCAATATTTTACTTCCAATCAAATCTTTATTTCCTCGGCCAGCATCAGTTACATAAATGCCATCGTTAAAATAAAAAACATTGAATGGATAAATATGCCAATCCAATTCAAAGGATTGTATATCGGGCATGGTATGACCATCATTAGGCAATGCTAAAATCCTTAAAAATTCAGCACGAATTTTATTATCATCGTATAATGGAATCTTTTTGTGCAATTCATTTACTTCATCTCTAAAAACCTTCTCTGAAATCATTGAAAACAAATCTGGATGAATCTCCTCCATCTGTTCTGTAAGATAGTTTAAGTCTTCAGACCACTCTTCAGGTGTAAGTTTCGGATTTAGCTCACCATTCAATAAAATTCGATAGTCAATTACAAATAAGATACTAACTATCAGGACAGCAAGGCTAACAAGTGAGAGCAGGTATCCTATAAATTTTTTCCATTTTTTAGTAGCTTGAATACACGCATAGCTAAGAAGTACAAATACTGAGACAGTACTAATTAAAAATGTATAAAAGACACTGTTAAACAAGATTCCAAATGGAACATCTAGCAGTAAATAAAATCCAATAAAGGATAAAATACTGATTAATAAGGCAGTGTAAATTAGTTTTTGGGTCATAATAATGTGTTTTAGGGTTTATTATACTAATTTATTACAGTTATCTATAAACTCAAAAACTAATCAACCAAACCCTTAAACAATTCAACGAATCAATAAAAAGAGGCTATCCCAAATGAGATAGCCTCTTTCAAATAATATGTATAATCTATAAATTATTTAAATCTTCCTCCTTTGCTCATTGGGTCGCCATCGTACCCTAATTTCTCCCAATCAAGTCTTTTTGATTCGCTCCTCGTGTGACATTCGGTGCATCTCAATGCATCTTTAGCAGGAGCAACCATATGATTGATAGGCCAATACATTTCGGTTTCAATAAAACCATACTCCCCTGAATAAGGTAAATCTATAGATGCCATTCCCAATTCTGCAGCGGCATTCCAATCAAAAGTTTTCCAGAAGCCACCTTTTCCAAAAAGTTTTGGAACAATTAAATAATTATTTTTACTATCGTAAATCTGCTTTCCACGCATAACTTTAAACGGTGTAATCTTTGCCTTTTCATCGCTTTTATCACCAGAAAGACTATTTAGTGCCACAACCTGATTTGGATCTAGTTTATCTCCAAACATGTAATAATCTGCACTTCCATTATACCATCTGTATTCTGGCACAACATTTTTATCCCACTCAAAATCACCTTTTTTCTTATTATAAGTGGACATACCATACTTATCTTTTTCGCCTTTTTTATCTTGTCCGGCTGTTGACCAATCCCACCAGGTTTTAGTAGGCTCTTCTCTTGCAAACGTTGGTATATGACAAGTTTCGCAAGCCACAGAAGCTAAATGGTCATTCAATAATTTTTTCTTATGTGGCTCTTTTTTGTGGCAATCAGCACATGAAATATGATTTTCTCCCATAGCCATTGAACCATGACTGGCACCTAATATTTGATGGTTTTCACCAGCATGACAGCTAACACAGGTGAAACCTAGTTTTCCCATGTGCACATCAAGTTCTGCAGAAGGATTAAACATGCTTCCATCCAAATCGCCATGCTTTACTCCTGTTCCACCGCCGCCATTGAAATGACAAACACCGCAATTTTGGTTAGTGGGTTTTCCAACATTTTGAGCAACTTTAACTAAATCTACTTTAGGGTCAGGCATACCTGCTCCTGTTGGGGTTTTCTTGTAAGTACCGGTCTTATCATGACAGATTAAGCAGTCAATGCTGTTGCCATCATTAAAATCAAAAGAATTATCTTCCCATCCATAACCTATATGACAACTGGTACATCGAGGCCAATTTGAAGATGTAGCAACACAAAAGTTATTAATAATGTTTTGCTTGCCAATTTTCATTTTATTTCCATTCTGATCAGCAAACTCTTGCCCTTGCCAATTCCAGTGTCTGGTTTTCATAATATCAGTGTCCACACCTTCATGACACATTAAACAAGTTTCTGTAATGTCTTGTGGTTTTTCGAATGGACCCTCAATATATTCTGAATGATCCATCTGACCATAAAAGTTAATAGTCACTAGTAGAAAAATAGATAGAATAAAATTTTTCATAATTTTAATTAATTAGATATCCATATACAAAGATACATGAAATTACTTTTAAGTTATGAAAATTTGATGTGTTTTAGAGTTATTTCTCACCAAGCATTGAGCACGAAAAACATTTCCGCGAGATCAGAAATTGGATTTCATCCAAAGATCATTTAATAAAAAAACTAGTAGGAAAGAAATTACCAGACGTAGCATAAAAAAGCCCCTCCTTGCGGAGAGGCTTGTGCCCCGGGCCGGGATCGAATCCCGAAATTTAGAAAATTTCCAATTTTCGTGAAATTTCGTGGACTCACGAAAAACACTAAAAATCACAGATTTTTGTTTTTCGGAGCCCCCACGAACATTTCTGTTCACCATATCCCACAAAACAATAGGAGAGAAATGGCGGAAGATACCTTCACGAAATCTTGATCTACAATAAAGGATTTTGGTAAATAAAGGAAGGCCTATAAATAAAAAAAGCCCCTCCTTGCGGAGGAGCTTGTGCCCCGGGCCGGGATCGAACCGGCACGAACATTTCTGTTCACAGGATTTTAAGTCCTGCGCGTCTACCAGTTCCGCCACCAGGGCTGTAGACTTGAGCGAGAAACGAGACTCGAACTCGCGACCCCGACCTTGGCAAGGTCGTGCTCTACCAACTGAGCTATTCTCGCATTTACGCAATAGCGGTCTACCAATCCCGAAATTTAGAAAATTTTCAATTTTCGTGAAATTTCGAGGACTCACGAAAAACAATAAAAATCGTAGATTTTTGTTTTTCGGAGCTGAGCTATTCTCGCTTTTGCGAACGCAAAGATGGGGTATTTTTTATAAATGCACAAAAAAAATTTGAGTTTCACTTGAAAAAAAATCATCCTGCAGCTCTAAAGCCCTGATAATCTTACTTTCCAGTTAGCTTTTTTATTTCATTTAAAATGTTTAATGCCTCAACCGGGGTCAAATTATTGATATCTAATTTGGCTACCTGATCTCTGATTTGCATCAAAACAGGATCATCCAATTGGAAAAAGCTTAATTGCATTCCTTCTCGCTTTCCAGTTATATCTGCAGCAGGATTGCCCATCCCCTGATCATTGCGAGATGATTCCAATTCAGCCAAAATATCTTCTGCTCTTCTAACTACGGAAGGAGGCATTCCGGCCATTTGTGCCACATGTATACCAAAACTATGGGCACTTCCGCCTTTTACTAATTTTCGCAAAAACACTATTTTATTGTTCACCTCGCGAACTGACACATTATAATTCTTTATGCGCTTAAATGATTTTGCCATTTCATTTAGTTCATGATAATGTGTAGCAAACAAAGTTTTTGCTCTGTGTTTAGGGTGCTCATGTAAATACTCAACAATAGCCCAGGCTAACGAAATTCCATCATATGTGCTGGTTCCACGTCCTAATTCATCCAGCAGCACTAAACTACGCGACGAGATATTATTCAATATACTAGCCGCTTCGTTCATCTCCACCATAAAGGTTGATTCTCCCGCCGAAATATTATCGGAAGCTCCTACACGAGTGAAAATTTTATCTACAGCACCAATCTTTGCTCTTTCAGCTGGCACATAGCAGCCAACTTGCGCAAGTAGCACAATCAAAGCGGTTTGTCGAAGCAAGGCTGACTTACCCGCCATGTTAGGCCCCGTGATGATTATTATCTGTTGTTGCTTATCATCCAAAGAGACATCATTAGCCACATACTCTTCGCCGGGCTCCATCTG
>PKTE01000158.1 GCA_002869335.1 Salinivirgaceae bacterium
ACCATTTAGCAACCATACCGCGAGCTACATCCTTATCAGCAAGGAACTTTTCTGAAGCCTGCATGTATTTTTGATCTTTTTTACGACCTTTTTCTTTTCTATCATCTTCTGCCAATTCTTTAGCTTCAGCTGCTGAAAGTGTAATATAATCGTTGAATTTAAAGCTTACCCACTCTAATCTATGATCATTATATTTGTCTGGGAAAGGTGCTTTACCATATGCTCCCATAACAATTGTATTCAAATCAGCATCAGCTGGATCTTTAAATACAGGATCAGTTTCCAATAAAATTGGATACAAAGAACTACGGCGATAAACAAAATCACTTTCACCGTCTTGCGAAAACGCTGGCATTACTGTAACGAACGCCAAAAAAAGGATAATTCCAGTTTTTAAAAAATTTCTCATACACTTTAGTTTTTATAACCCATAAAGCCACAGTAATTTCGGCTCTTCAGGGCGATTGTTTATATAAAATTATAATTCAGTCAATTTGTATTTTCTCTCTAAGCAGATGACTACCAAAATTACGATAATTATTTATTTATTACTTAATAATTTTCACCTAAATAGTATTTTCAATTATTCTAAAATTCAATATTTAATCCAAAGTTTAGGGTTAAACCCTGCCTTCCAACAAAAAATTCATTATAGCGAATTGTTGATCCATCCTCATTTCCAAGCAAATATTCATCAGCATCAGTATCAATTATATTGGATACAAGGTGCAACTCAACGCCCGCAACTAATTTCATCCAATAAACTATGTTTATTCCAAAATCAAACCCTGCATCATACATTAGTACGTTAATGTCGATATCATCGTCAGCATTATCTAATAATGTTTTATTTTTTGAATATAAAGCCATATCAGCATATGTAAGATCACTATTCGATGCTGATTCATAAGATACTCCAATAAATGGTTCAATACTAAACAATCTGCCAAAATAAAAACCCTTGGCCAAACCAGCTCCTATTCTTGTAAAAGTAAAATCATATTCAAACTCTGTAATTGAACTTGCAAAATACTTCTCATCTATTTCGTATGTTTTAAGCGGATCAAGGCTTGCATAACCATATAATTTCATTTGCGTAATTCCAATATATCTTGCGGTGTTATATGTTACTTTGACTCCACCTCCACCGATCTCGCCCATACCGTAACGACCTTGAACTCCAATTCCCCAATCTGAACGCTGCTGCATTAACATACCAGTTTCTAATTTACGTCCACTGATTTGATAAAAAGGAGAAACTGGGCTTGCACCGCTGGCTACCTGGCTATTATTAATTACTTTTTGAGCTCTAACTACTCCCCTACGCGAAGGAATTGTTTTATCTTTTTTCTTGTTATACTTAAATTCATACACAAAGTAACGTTGATCTACTTTAAGCCCCTCTTTACTACCAATCTTAGCTTCCAGGGGATCATCATTAACAAGTGGGGTTTTCACTCTAAAGTCTTCATGTTTTTTCTCTAATAAAAAGAACGATCTCTCAAATCCTTTCTGCACCAGTTCTTCGAATAACTGCTCTTCGGATTTCTCAGTGAGAACCATTATGCCTTTTTTATTCTTATTCTGCATCCGAGATAAATCCCCCGGATTACTAAACTTATCAATAAACTCAATATCAAAAGTAAATTGGTCAAACTTCTCTTTTTTGATTTGTCGTGTAGCTGCATCATCTGAATCATATATCCACATCTCTCCAAACAACTTGTTTTCTATCTCCTGATTGTATTTTACACGAAATAGATAAACACTTAGCGGTGTTGTCCATCCACGTTTTTCATCATATTTTAAATCTTTGGCACTTCGTATCTCTTCATAATCAATTACTACGATATAGCTTTTGCTAAGCAATTTCATACCCATATCCATAAGCATGGCCTGCCCTCTTTTGGAAGCCTCAGCTGTATATACATCATCATCAACTGCATTATAGAGACCTCTTTTATGAATTAGTTCTGTATTCATAGAACCATCCGGCTGACGATTGAACCATTTTGCGATTATAGCACTCCCTGTCTTTTCTTTCTTTAATTGAGCTATGATCGCAGCTTTTTTCTGTTCAGTAGATGCAAATTCAGAAAGTGTTGTTTTTAAAATTTTTGAGTCTACATTATTGTTGTCAAATTTTTCTGGAACATCATATTTGACAAACTCTTTACGAATTTTATCTCTATATTTTCCATCCTTTAATCCCAATAACTTAAGTGTAATTGCTGATCGGCTATAATTATCAGTAAGTTCAGCAGAATTTTGACTTTTTAGGCTAAAGAAAAATAGACTTACAAACAAAATAATGAGGGTAAGACTTCTTGTCATCATACAGGCTTATTTAAATTCAATCCAAATTTAACATAAAATTTTTCAATTGAATTTCAATATTATCATTTTATTCAAGGATGTGTACAAACCCTGCCATAATTAACGTACGGTTAACAAAATAGTCTTTTTTTTGAAAAAATACTGATGAAAAAATAAATCAGCATCATGTAAGAATTAAAAGCAAAATATTATTTGTCAATTACTATTTGAGGTGTTATGATAAGAGCTAATTCAAAAGAAACACTTTCAGAACGAATTAATGACAATGCACGCAAAGCACTCCAATCATTCATATTTGCCTCAACACCCACAAATGCTCCAAATTGAATTTCGGAAATAAAATTCACGCTTTCCCAAGTTTCGTCTATATAGCTAGTTTTTAATCTGGTTTTAATGTTATACAATAATGTAGGGCCGGCTAATATATGTATTTTACCATTCAAAGAGTATTTTGCTGCTGCTCTTAAATCGGCTGCTATAAGAGAAAGTGAACTACTTTTACTACGAGTACTGGAGCGTAAAAAAGATACACCTGCTCCACCTAAAACACTTAATTTATCTGTAAAAAACATTTCATATTCGAGGTTTGCACCAATACCAAAGTCGTAACCCAAACCACTTAAACTATCAGTAAATAAAATACTTTCATTTGCCGATAATCCTACATTCATGTGCCCGTAGCGGGTCCCTGTTTTTTCATTTTCGATTTGTGCATAGGTTGAAGCAGACCAACCTATCGAGATAACTAAGATGTAAATTAATCTTCGAATTCTACTTGCATTGCTTTCCATTTCCTCTCAAACGCTTTTTTAAAGGGTTTAGACCATTTTTTATCTATCACATAAGCACTATAACGTGCGGCTGACTCTTCAGAAGGATCACTTATATAAAACTCTTTTGCCAAACTTGCACCCAAAGCCTCCTGTGCTGGTACTGACAAGTTGAAATCAAAATTGTGCTGATATAAGTACGTAATTAACCCAAAACTTTCATTTGGGAATCCTCTTTTAGCAAGTACCTGTGCACTATGATGAACAAACGGTAAATAACCTAATTGTATTGCAATTGAACTTAAATCAGGCAATTCAACTTCAAATTTTTGTAATAAAGAATCAGTGTAGTTCCCATGAATAAAATCATACTCTTCTATTGCTTTATCAAATTCATTACTAAGAGCATAATCCTTCAACCTGGCATAGGCATTCTGATAAGCAGCAACAGTTTCAATTCTTGTAATTTTGTTTTTTACAATTTCAACATCAAAACCACATTTAGTATTGCTTTTTGCCAGTTTTTCTGCCTTTTGGTAACTAGATTTTGCATGAGGATAATCCTTACGTGTTTCGAATTTCTCAGCAGCCAACATATAGATATTAAACTGTTGATAGTTTTCAAAACAGGCCTGCTTTCCAAGTATTTCTCTCAACTCACTATAGAACGAATTTTGCTCATCATTTAGAATATAACCAAAATGATTTACTACCCAATCTATTTCACCTAACAAGTTAGCCGCAATCACTAACTGTTCAGCTCGCAACATCCGATCTGCTTTTTCGAAAAGCATACTTACATAATCAGTGAGTATTCTGGTTCGCTGAAATTTTTCATCGTTTGCCTCTTCCAAACTGTAATTCCTTTGAATTGTTAGTGCTGAGTCCAATAATGTAACGGCTTTTTTATCAGCCATTTTAACCAGCCTTAATTCAGACATTAATAAAACGTACCTCATGGCTGCAATGTCTGTAATAATCTGTTTGTGCAAAGCATTAGGTTCAAAATTCTGCGCTACACAATACTTCATCGCTTTAGTTTGAATACTATCAGCTCGGTTAGGCAGGCTATCTTGTAATGCTAATTGTGCTTTCTCAAGCATCTTTTTGTATGATGCTTTGAATGCTGCATCAAATTGCTTATCTAAATCATTGGCACACTTAATTGGAGCATAGCTTTTACAAATTTCTCTAGCTGCATATAATGCCTCAAGTGCTTTTTCCGGATCAGTTTCACGATTAATTTCAGCCACTTTAATTAGAGTATCCTGCACAAGTCTGAGGTTAACATAAAGAAGTTCATTCGTTGTAAGCCACTTGTTATTTTCCTTTCTAAAGTTAAAAGTCTCTTCAATTACACTTGGAAGCTCACTATATTGTTCTGATGCAATAATTTCGAACCAATTGACAATTTGTTCATTCAATAAACCTCTCCAGCTATGAGATTTAAGCACATTAATCATGTCTGAACAAACGAAAATTTGTATGCTATTACAAATGTATTCGGCAGAATCTAGTAACTGTAATGCTTCATGAAAATGTCCACTACGATTTTCAGCATCAGCTGTATTAAGAATCTGACTCTCGATGGTTTCCATCATTGAAACCATATCTTCGCGATTTCCACTATGATGAGTAGTTTTGGCACTTATAAACCGAATCTGATTAATTACATCCAGATACTTTTTTCGGTTAAATTCTATTTTTGTTTTTTCTACATAAGCCCCTGCTAATAAAGAATCAACTTCAATTGCCTTATCGAAATATGAAACAGCTGTTACGGTATCATTTTGTGCTATGGCATCAATTCCAAGTCTCAAATATTCTTCTCCTAAATTCTCGCTTTGTGCAAGTAATTTGTCTCTGGCATCAAATGTTGCTTTATTGAGTTCATTATTTCTTTCGTAAACATTTAAGGGGTCATTTTCACCCAGGCTTAGGTGTTTGTAAAGTTCTTTTTCTTTGATGCGATTTACAATAGCAAAATTCTTTCTTGTAATTTCCAGATAATCATCAAGATACTGCACACTATCCGGATTAATCGTAGAAAGTTCTTCAAAAGCTAATTTAATTTGAGTATCAGCTGTGTAATAAGCTGAAATATATTGCTGCTTTTCAACTAGACGAGTCAGTACTTCCTGTCCTACTTCAACACCGGTAATTGTAACCAAAAAAGTTTGCGGTTGATCTGGTGTTAGAATTTCACCAATTTTAGCTCCTGCTTTAAGCTCATGTTTAAAGCTACCTGTTTGCTCATCGATCTTTGCTTCAATTTTAGCTGTTATAGGGAAAAGCTCATTGGAAACATTAAACTTTTGAAAAGTCAGCTCGTGCTTTAATTTTATATTATCACAAAATATCTCGGTTCTAAAATTAGCCCCAGTAATCTTATATTTAAAGCTAAATGTTGCTTCGAATTGAATACAAGCTTTACCATCAACTCTAGGCAGATCGCTCATCAAATTGGTTAAAAGCGCATTATTTAGCGGATATGAATTATCCGGATAGCATAAATTATAAGTTATTGTTTTGGTGGTTGCAGGTTGGGCAAAAGAGATAGAACTAAATGCTAACAATAGTGAAACAATCAAACTTTTGTATAATGTCATGATCAATTAAGACTTTAGTTGTAAAAAAACCTTTTACGATATAATTTGACCAAATTTAACTTTATTAAAAAAAGTACACAACAGAAACTTCAAAAAGGTTTGATTTGGTAAAAAAAAAGCGTCCCATTTGGAACGCTTATATTTTGTAAAAAATCTAATTGCTTAGTCTTTTTTAAATACTCTTTCTTTGATACGAGCACTTTTACCAGTAAGTTTTTTGAAGTAGTAAATTCTTGCGCGACGCACTTTACCTTTTTTGTTCACATCAATTTGCTCTACAAAAGGTGAGTTTAGTGGAAAAATACGCTCAACACCAATACCACTGGTCATTTTTCTTACAGTAAATGTTTCGTTGATTCCTTCGCCACGACGTTGAATAACCACACCGCGGAAGTTCTGGATACGCTCTTTGTTTCCCTCTTTAATTTTATAGTGAACAGTAATAGTATCACCGGCACCAAATTCTGGCAATTCTCTTTCGTTTTTGAACTGCTCTTCAACAACTTTCATTAAATCCATTTTCCAAAAGCTTTTTTGTTTTACAATTTTTAAAAGCAATGTAGCCAATTATTTGTGCCAGAGATTGCTTTAGCGGCTGCAAATATACAAATAATATTTTCGAAACAAATATTTTAATAGGTTAAATTTAAATAATTTATACTTAAATAACCATTTAAACTTTAATGAGTTAATAAAAATAAGAATGATATATTTTGGTTAAGATGTTTAATGATTAAAAAAATCGCCACATACATAAGCACGCGGCGATTATTTTTAATTTGTTTAATTGTATTATTGAACCATAAATTTCTGAACCTTTCCAAAGGTACTATTTCCTATTCTAATCAAATAAATACCAGTTGGAGCAAATGACATATCAAAATCAAACTGATATTTTCCATTGACATTTGGCACACGGTTAAAAATTAATGTACGTCCGTTTATATCATGTAATTCAACTTCCAATAAACTATTAATATTTTTAGCTTCAAATGTAGCTCTGTATTGTTTGGCTCCCAAAGAAGTAACTATAAGCTCATTTGTTTCTATTTCATTTTCTCCAATTCCTATTCCTGAATTGATAGTCACTTTATAATCTTCTGTTTCACCAAACGGAGTTCCTTGACAAGCATCTGTTGGCACAACCTGCCCGCTATTGGTTTTTATACGCATAAAATGTTCTCCAATAGAAGCATCTGCAGGAATAAATAAATTTATGGTATCAATATTATTTCCTGTACCTGAAACGCTTGATGCGACTGAATTTAAAACAACTTCGTCTTCTTCATAAGAGAAATTATCATTGAAATCAATCCAAACCTTTACAAATGTATCTCCAGATTGAGTTGTTATAATCAAATCATTATCTGAACCCTGATTTAAACTTGCATTCATGTATGTGAAACTATTAAAACCATTTTCACTGCAACCAGACTGGTTATTAATTTCAGCCAATTTAACACCCAATAATCCGCCATATTCACAATTTGAATATGGTTGGCACAATGTATTTGAAATATATTGTGTTACACTATTGTTTTCAGTAACGGCATCATTCTCATAATCAGTTGAGACAGTTATAGTGTGATCCTGAATAGCTGACATATCAGCCGTAGTATTAAAAGTATATGTTACCTGATCACCATATTCAAGAGACTCTAAAACCTGCTCAGTAACAGGTGATTCACCATTCAACACATAAGTAATATCAAATTCAGAGAGGCTTTCTGCACCAAAGTTCTCAAGAAGTACTGAAATACTTTCGCTACTAGATAAACCCTCACCAGAAACTGGCGAAACTATTTCATTAACTGCCAAATCTATTCCATTGATAGATTTAACAGCCGACTCGACAGTATCGTTATATGTTGCCTCATCATCAACTAATGCTGTGTATGCTTTAACCATGTAGGTTTCACCAATTGTAGATAAATCTGCGGTTCCATTAAAATAGTATGTGTAATTAGATGCAGGCTCAATTGAGTCGGTGATCATTTCACTCGCAATTTCAACTCCATTAACTTGAAAACTTATTGGTATATCTCCCTGTTTTTGAGTACCAAAATTTCTTACCGTAACGATTACCTGCTCATTAGATCCTATGTTACCTTTACTAGGTGATTCTATATTTACA
>PKTE01000225.1 GCA_002869335.1 Salinivirgaceae bacterium
ACTCGAACCTGGATCTACAGTTTAGGAAACTGCTATTCTATCCCTTGAACTATGGGGGCATTAAGGGATGCAAAAATATAATTTTTTGGTGGATTTGACAACTACTCGATTAATATCAGCGCCAAAATTACAGCTATTAATAAAGCCGGAAGCATATTCAGAATCTTCAATTTATTTATTTCCAGAATATTCAACCCCAAACCAAGCAACAATAAACCTCCAACTGCAGTAAGTTCATTTACTATTGGATCTGTTAAATAATCAGCTAAAGAGGCTGCAAAAAGCGTTAAACCACCCTGATAAATTAATAGTGGAATAGCAGAGAGCAATACGCCAATACCTAGAGAAGCCGCAAGTGCAATAGATGAAAATCCATCCAGTACAGATTTAGCCAAAAGAAGGTCTGCGCCCTCTCCCAACCCTTCCTGAAATGCACCCAGAATTGTCATTGAACCCATACAAAATAAAAGAAATGAGGTTATAAAACCTTCCGAGAAATGCGACTCTTTTGTTTTAAGTCGTGTACGCAAGGTTTCACTAAAATTATTGAAAGCTTTGTCGATATCTAATAATTCGCCTATAATAGTTCCAATCACCATACTAAATACCATGATCAGAAAATTATTGGTTTTGAAAGCCATATGTATGCCAAGAAATATTGTAAAAAGACCAATTGCCTGAAATACACTTACTGTAATTTTCTTTGGCATACGTGATTTGATAAGCAATCCTAATAGACTTCCGGCAATTACTGCCGCTGTATTTATTAATGTACCTGTCATAGTTTTTTATAATGTTCCACCAAATGTACAAAAAGCAACGGGAAATGTTTAATGCATAATTATTAATGATTAATTGTAAATTATTAATTTGAGAAATTAAGGGTGCTAATAATTAAATAAAAAACACATAGCAGCTTAGAACAATAAACTATTCAAAAAATGAAAAATAAAAAAAGGTTCGACAAAACTGCCGAACCTTTTATATCATATAATAGACATGCTATTTCACTATAAATTTTTTGCTATCTAATTGATAATTATCTTTTACTGATACAACAAACATTCCTTCATTTGCATTAAAATCTTCAAGATTAACATACTCAAATTCAGTATTCAATATCAAAGTTTTTGACCAGAGTTTTTTTCCTGTAATATCATAAATTTCAATAATTACTTGTGCATTTTTAGCATAACTAATCAGCATCTCTTGTTTATTGTCATCGACAAAAACATATTCTATATTAAGCTTTGAATTATCAACATCATTTAAGTTAGCAGTCACTACTTTACTGTAGTTATACGCACCATCAAAATCAACTTGCTTAATACGATAATAATTATTGCCCAATACTGCTCCTGAGTGAAGATAACTATACTGTTGCTCTACTGAACTATTGCCAGCTCCATCAACAATTCCAACCATATTGTAATTGATATTATCCAACGAATGTTCAACTTCGAAATAATCATTATTAATTTCCGAATGTGTGGACCATTCCAAAAGAATACTTCCGTTAGTTGGAGTGGCTGATATATTATCCCAGACTACTGGCAACGGGGTATCCATATTACCTAAATCGCCATAAGAATTAGGAGATTCAGTCCACTCATTAATATCAAATGTTGTATTGGGAGCAAATACATTATCATTTCGACGGAGATTAACCTCCTCATAATTTGTTCCATCACCTACAACATCCAATAAAACAAAAGCCTTTGATCCATCATTTTTAAATAATCCAATTGGATCATTTCCACTTACTAATAATAATGAGTTTGTACTCAACATATCAATGGTAACACCATAAGAAGCTAAAGAATCCATCAATTCAGAACCACCATCATCTACTATCAAAAATACATCTCCATGAGCTAGCATACCACTTAAGGTAACAGCATAATCCCAACCAGCACCATTATGGTCACTTTGCAACTGATAATTTGAAAGATCAATGGTTGAACCAGTACCATTAAACAACTCAATACCAGTATTTTGACCTGGAGCTTCCATATATTCAGATATTAATAAATCTGTACAATACGTGTAATTCAAAATATCAAATGTGGTACTTGTTGCATCAGTTAGGGCTCCAGATGATGCTATAAGTTCGAGTCCGGATCCTATAGCAGTATGTTCTATTGAGAATGTAGCAACACCACTACTTAAAGTTCCGGTTACAGGAGTTCCTGCAAGCGTTCCAGTGGAAGTCATAGTAATATCGGTACTATAATCAACATCTAAGTTACCATTCACATCGCAGGCTTTCACTTTTGGACTTGGCGACATAACTTTATCTACAAATGTCGTTTGGCGTGGTTGTACAGTAAACCTTAATTCAGCAGCATCTATATCAATTGCACAATTTGCATCACCGCTTTCTACCGCACCTGAACCAAATGCTGAACCAGTGTAATCAGTCAATATATTTGAATAATCCAATTTAAATTCCAGAATATCATTATCGGTTATTGCAGACAAATCTGTGTTTAGATATATTTTAACCGTGTATGTTTCATTTCCTCCATCCGCAATGGAAATCATATCATCACTACCAAAAGTAATGTTTGTAGCATTAACTGTACCTGCTAAATCAGCTACAAGATCATTCCCACTTAAATAAGCACCTGCAATAGCATCCGTCCAGTCAGCTACTTCATTAGCACTACCTTGGGTTATTTGAATCTGGTCAACAATTGTAGCATATCCATCTCCGGAACCGGCATCATTCATTACGAAATCAAATACAGCTATTTCTTCTCCATCGGTGTCTATAGTAGAAGCAATTGTTCCGGGCTCAGCTCCAGCTCCTGCAGAAACGTAAGAGTCTTCATCAACCGTAAGAGTTGAAATTCCGGTAAGTTTCACTTCGTCTATGTAATAATAGTCACCTCCATCACAAGTTGTTCTAAATTTTACTACAATTTGTGTTGCTGATCCATCGATTGAGACAGTATAAGGATTCGAATCTACTGTCGTAGGATTAGAAACACTTGTAGTACCAAAAGCTATATCGGCATTTGAATACCCATCTACTAATTTCACTTCACCTTCCCAAGTAGACCCATTATCATAAGAAATATCCATAAATAAGTCATCTGACCCATCAGGGCCATTTGCTGCGAAAGCAACTGCCAATTCAATACTTGTAAAATCTGTCAAATCAAAATTATCAAAAGTAACCACACTAACATCATCAATTCTACATGACTGTGAACCAGAATAAGCCCTGTTAGTAGATTCTATAACAGAACCACTTGAGCTATAACCCCAAGAATCAGCAGGGGTTGCAGGATCAACTTCGAAACCCTGATAAGCTATAAGTAAAGGTGCTGCATAAATATTAAATGTGCTACTGGTTACACTCAATGCTCCTTGTGTAGCAGTTAATTCAAGTCCTGTACCAGCAGCTGTATGAGTAACACTGAATGATGCCACACCAGCTACAGCAGCATTTGAAACAGCTCCGGAAAGCGTGCCCGTTGAAGTAACCGAAACAGTTTCAGTATAATCTAAATCTAAGTTATCATTAGCATCCTGTGCTTCCACTTCTGGCAATGGCGACATTTCACTATTAGCAACAGTATTAACGGGTTGCTGTGAGAAAACTAGTTTTGAAGCTGTTACTTCAATGCGGTTATCATCACCATCAATCGAACTTTCGGCAGCACCAGCGTCAGCCGCAGCAAAGGTAGAACCTGTTGCGGTAGCAGCAGAAACTACAAATTGAAACTGCTGATTATCTGTAACCGTTGTATTGAAACTAACCCGCACAGAGAAGGTTTTTGTTCCATCGTCAGTAGCTTCAAGTGAAATACCGGTAAACTCAACTGTTGCGGCGCCTGCTACTTCAGCTACTTCAGAAGCTCCATCATAAATAGCTACTCTACGAATATTCTCCCAGTTACTCAAATCGAATGAAATATCCGTTAAAGTAGTTGAAGAGCCATCATCATCTGTGCCTGGACCACCATCGCGTATTGTAAATTGAGCCACTTCAATATCATCTGAACCACCGGAAATATTTGCTGCCTGATAGCTTGTGTAATCTATATTTGTTGATTCAACCATTGGTTCGAACACAATGTCGCTGTTTGCATTTCCGGTTATATTGAAAGTACTACTTGTAACATCCCAATCATTCGTAGTTCCACGCTCTGCATTTAAAGTTATTCCTGTTCCCAGGGCAGTATGGGTAAGTGTACTAAAAGTAGCCAAACCGGATACGGCCACTACAGAAACAGGAGTTCCTGTTAATGTACCAGTAGAAGTGATTTCAATATTTGAAGTAAACTCAGTATCTCGGTTACCATTTACATCTGTTGCTTCAACTGTAACGGCAGGACTCATTGCATCCCCAGCAATAGTATTCGTAGGTTGTTGAACAAAAAGCAGTTTGGTTGCTGCAATATCAATGGCACAATTAGCATCACCACTTTCAGGCGCTCCTGATCCGAATGACGAACCAGCTCCATCTGCTGTAATATCAGTATAATCTAAAGCAAATTCCAATATATCATTATCAGAAATACCAGTTAGATCTGTATTCAAGTAAACTTTCAAAGTATAAGTTTCATTACCACCATCAGCAATGGAAATCATATCGTCACTGGCAAATGTAATAGTTGTAGCAGCAACTGTTCCTGCTAAATCACTTCCTAAATCCGTACCACTTAAATAGGCACCTGCAATGGCATTTGTCCAATCAGCAACTCCATTTGCGCTTCCCTGAGTAATCTGAATTTGATCTATAATTGTAGGTTCAGTATCACCACTTCCAGCATCAGTAAAAACAAAATCAAACACTGCTATCTCTTCACCATCGGTATCCACAGTGGAAGCAATAGTACCAGGTTCTGCACCAGCACCTGCCGTTACTTCGGAGTCGGAATCGTTAGAAATACCAGAATAACAAGTCCATGATATATCATCAATTGCAATCCTGGAAGCTCCATTCGTAGTAATTTTAATTACTATATTGCCTGATTCGTTTATATTTGAAACAGTTGAAGTAACTTCTGATGTAGTCACTGAGATATTGGAACTCAAATACTCTGTACAATTTACTAAAACACTGATTATTTCACCTCCAGAACCAGTATACTTTTGTTGATGCTTAAAGGTTATTTCTCCACACCCACCTGAAATAGTGCCAGATTCAACATAAGGGTTTCCTGCATCATCGAAACAAATAGCCTTTCCATTAATAGTTTGATCAGTTCTAGCACTCGTTGCACTCCATGTACTACCGTCATCACCTGTCCAAGATCTTGCAGTATAACTAGAACTACTTGCTGTTGGAATATTAGTAAACGTTTCTGTTCCACAAGGACCAGTAGCAGTAACTGTCAACACTCCCGACACATTCGTTGAGCCATCCCAGAAACCGCCTCCTCCGGCATTATATCCACCATACTTATAATCAGATCCGTTAACAGAAAATCTACTTGCATAATAATAAGTTCCTCCAGCAGCCAAGGCAGCACCTAAATCTGCTGAATATTCGTCATTGTTTCCATTATCTGTATTATATGATGCTACGACCCAATCTGTCCATGTACTTGGATCTGTATCAGCTGTATTGTATCCAATCCAGGCTGTCACTCCTGCGCCCTGACCTGCAGCCTCTGTTACTCCAGTCTCAAAAACACGGGCATACACAGCATATGCATCACCAAGGTCGATACTACCAGTTTCTGGCCATTGTAGATTACACCAATCCGGATAATTTGTATTTACAGTCAATGTACCCGAAACGTTCGTTGTACCATCCCATTCGCCCCCATTGTAACCACCATATGAATAGTTTACTCCATCTACTGTAAAGCGGCTTGCATAATAATATGTCCCTGCTGGAAGAGCTGAACCAATATCAACTACATATTCGTCATCATTACTAACCTGAACATTAAAAGAGGCCTCAACCCAATCTGTCCATGTGTTAGGATTTGTGTTATCATTACTATAACCAATCCAACAAGTTATTCCAGGATCTGCACCTGCAACAGTAGTAACGCCATCTTCATATATCTTAGCATAAACAGAAAAGGCTTCTCCCTCTGTAATTGTGCCACTAGCTGGAGATTGCAAATTACACCAGTCTGGCAAATTGCTAACACTACCGCTGCAAGAAACAATCTCACCATCAGCATCTCCTCCACCTGATATAGTAATTGACTCACTATTATATGCACCAACTGATAAACCAGCCTTTAAACGCACATAAATAGTAGTTGCACTGCCATCAAAACTACTTAAAGTAATCGGGCTTGTGGCAGAAAAATTAGTAGTTGATATTTCATAATTTGTTGGTGCTGTCAAGGTAACATCTGAACCATCTAAGTCTGTACCAGAAATAGTAAAACTTTGTACAGTTGATGGACCGCCTGCTCCCTCTTCATAAGTAAATCCGGTTAAAGATGATGAAGAAACAGTAAGCGTCGGTAATGACCCACCGCAATCAATAGTATGAGTACCTAAGGTTCCGGGATCGCCACCACCATAAGCAGAGCTTGTCCATTCAGATGAATTGTAAGTCGTTGTAGGATCTACGATACTGCTATTTCTAATATATGTTTGATTATCATACCAATTAGTTCCATTTCCAATTGTTCCAAAAACATCTAAGTTTGATCCATTCTTTCTGAGAGCAATAACATCATTTCCATTCGGCGTAAAGCTACCTGATGTTTGATCAGCAGTAATAGACAAATTAGTATTAGCTAGAACCCAAACATCACCATCAGCTAATGTTGTAGAAGTTAAGCCAATTTCTGAACCTGGACTTCCACTTCCATTCACGTATAATACTATTCCATAAGAGCTTAAATCAATTCCAGAACCAGTATAGTTAGCAATTTCAACATATTTATCATTCCCATTTTCGTCTACTTCAGAAATGATTAAATCAGAAGCACAGCCACCAGCACCAGCAGCATCTGTTGTAGCATTAGCCGTAGGTACTGTACCATCTGTTTTGACATCAACTGTAGCACCTGAGTTTGTGTAAGACCATATTTTAAAATAATAGGTTGTTTCTGCATTTAATCCCGTAAATGAATAAGCCTCTGTTCCATGGAAAACTTTAACAACACCGGAACCATCTGATAAATAGGTGTCTGTTGAAGGCTCAGTTCCATCAGAAGGAGTTGTGAAAGTACCAGTTTCATTAGCTAAAATCAAATAGCCATCAGGAGCTTGCGTTCCTGTAACAGCATCTGTCCAACTTAAATCAATTTGAGAAGAACCATTTGCTGTGGCTGAAAAACCAGTTGCCTGATTTGTAGGCTCAGGATCAACCGAGCAACCACCCCAAATTTCACAAACGTACTCAGGATGATCGATGAAAGGATTGGCGTTACCTTGTTCATCATAAACAGCGTCATTTCTATCTAACTCTTTTTGCGATACAGGGTCAGCTTCATGCCAACTTAAAAGCATTTCGTAATACCAGGTTTGGAAATCTCCAGAACCATCAAAAACGACATCAATATCTGTAGTTCCTCCGTATGATGAAACCCAACCTGACATCTCATCCTTATAGCGGACGGCCATATAAAAATAAGCTCGTGCAAAATCACCCTTATAAATGTCAATTGGTTCAAAAACGGTTCCACTATAACCTGCTAAGGTACATACACCTTTTTTTGATCCATTTAAGGATGTAAAGCTCTCTCCATTATTTTCACCATAAGGAAAATTTGACCTTTCTCCATTTACTATTTTGTCAGTTGCAAAAACATGATTTAAATCTGTTCCCATAATACTGGTTTCAGATCCTCCAAACCATGAT
>PKTE01000206.1 GCA_002869335.1 Salinivirgaceae bacterium
GGTGTGAGACATTAATTTCCTGATTATGTGTATATTGCAATTGTGGCAATGGGTTTGAATGTGTCAATTCAGTATTAATTTAAGGAATATATTATGGACATAAAATTTGCGCTACGAAATCTATTTAAGAATAAGATTGATGCTTTTATCAGCATGGGCGGATTGGCAATTGGTATTGCAGTCTTTTTTCTAATTTCTTTGTACACAAGGCACGAATTGAGCTATGATACATTCAATAAAAACTATAAAGATATCTATCAGGTTAATATCGGTGAAAATTTCTATACAGCTGCTCCGCTTGCTGATTTAATGAAGGAGGGCATTCCGGAAATACGGTCTGTTACCCGCATTGATTATTATGCGGGTGGAGGTCAGGCTCCTTCTATGCAGGTAGAGGAAAATGGTGGAGCATTGAGAAAAGTGAAAGTTAAAAATGTGGCTTTTGCCGACAATGATTTTTTCGAACTGTTTAGTTTTAAGGCAATCTATGTTAATCTGGCCACTGCTTTAAATAACCCATATTCAATTGTGTTAACCCAAAATACCTCGCAGCTTTTGTTTGGAACCGATAATGCTGTAGGTAAATCCATCCACTATATTGGCGACAGGTCCAGCCTGCCCCAAATGGATTTTACAGTAACCGCAGTTATTGAAAATATTCCGGACAATTCATCGGTTACCTTTAGTGCCCTGGGGTCTTTCGAGACACTAATCTCCATTAAACCAACTGGTGGGGATATGGATTCAGACTGGTCAAACTGGATGTATAGCACCTTTGCGCTACTGGATAATGACAATAGTGAAATTGTCGAAGAGAAATTGAGCAAATTTTGGAAGAATTTGGAGACCATACATATGGCTGAAGATGAACATCAGGATATAGGTGTGGTTCCGTTGTCGGATATTCCATTTCATAACAATAATAAGCGACAATTAGTGTTACTTATTCAGCTTGTGGGTATATTTATTTTAGCTCTGGCAATAGTTAATTTTGTGAACCTTACCATAGGTAAATCGTTATTGCGAGCAAAAGAAATTGCAATCAGAAAGGTGAATGGTTCTTCAAAACTTGAACTTATCAAACAATTTCTTTTTGAATCAGTACTTGTCAGTATTTTAGTTGCGCCGGTTTCTCTGCTAATCGTATTCCTTAGCAAAGATTATTTAAATAATATAACGCAAACGCAGATTTCATTTGATCTCATCCAACAGCCATTACTGATTGTATATTTTGCTATAAGTATTCTTGTAATAGGCATTATTGCAGGTATTTATACTGCATTTTATCTATCGTATTTTAAAATAACGTCTATTTTGAAAGGAGAAGCCACAAAAGGGAAAAAGAGGACTTCTCTGCAATTCGGACTTTTTGTTTTTCAGTTTGTTATCTCAATTTCGCTGATTATTTCTACAATAATAATCGCTAAACAAATTGATTTTGTGAAGGGTAAATCACTGGGGTTAAATACAGCAAATATTATAGACTTTAATCAGAGTAAAGAAATAGGAAAGGATTATGACGCATTCAAACAGCAGCTTCTCCGCAATCCAAATATTATATCCGTAGCACGATCGAATAACGGACTGGGGAAAGATCTTCCTATGAGCACCACTTGCGAGTTTAATGGCGTAAAGAAAAAATTTACTGTTACAACGGTCGATCCCGATTTTATTCCAACCATGAATATTGAGATGCTCTATGGTAGAAATTTTTCATGGGAGATACCAAGCGATAAGAAAGGCGCACTTGTTATTAATGAAACCTTTGCCAAAGAATTAGGTTTGGAGTCAGTGGTGGGAACTGAAGTTATACTATCAAAAAAGAAGGTGAAAATTATTGGCGTAACCAAAGACTTTTTTTATGATTCTTTCCGCCAAACACTGAAACCATCTGCATTGTGGTATGCCGACTGGAATTCGCATATTCATGTTAAAATCAAT
This sequence comes from Salinivirgaceae bacterium, assembly GCA_002869335.1. Taxonomy (GTDB): domain Bacteria; phylum Bacteroidota; class Bacteroidia; order Bacteroidales; family Salinivirgaceae; genus Salinivirga. Next base: position 1,942 of record PKTE01000206.1, read on the forward strand.
GATCAGAACACAGCAGAGGCTATAAAATTCATGGGCGATTTGTGGAGTGAGCTTTCGCCAGAAACACCCTTTGAATACGAATTTCTGGATAATATTTACGGTCAGTTATACGATTCGGAGGAAAATTTACAACGCATTTTTACCGGCTTTTCTATAATTGCCATCATAATTGCTTGTCTTGGGTTGTTTGGGTTGGTTTTAAATAGCACGCAGCAACGTTCGAAAGAGATCAGCATTCGCAAAATAAACGGAGCTAAAATATCAGAAGTAATGATAATGCTCAATAAGGATTTCTTAAAATGGATTGTATTTGCATTTATAATTGCCTGTCCAATTGCCTTTTATGCCATGCACAAATGGCTTAATAATTTTGCCTACAAAACGGAGATAGGCCTTTGGGTATTTGCTTTTGCAGGATTATTGGCATTCGCAATTGCGTTGCTTACAATAAGCTGGCAAAGTTGGCGGGCAGCTACCAGAAATCCCGTGGAGGCGCTGCGGTATGAGTAGAATAAAGCCAAAATAACAACCGATTGGAGGCTTTGTGGTATTTCAAAGAACGCTAGTTGGCTATTAGTAGGTAATACATGATAGCAACGAGTAGTGTGTAAAATAGATAATTCGGATCTAATGATATTATGGTTGATTCAGCTTAAAATTAAATTTGGCTTATCTCTCTTTTTGTTTTAAATTTAATGTACTTAGAAAGTGAGGGTTGAAAAGAAAATACTTTCAAATACATAATTTCACTTTCAATATGAAAAAGCCACTACTTATCATAAGCTTCTTTATACTTTGCCTAAGCAATAATCCATGTTTTGCCCAAAACACGATGATAATTGATAGTTTAAAGTTTGAACTCCAAGAAAGTAAAAAAGATCTATCTGATAAATTTGTGCAAAAAGACACGGGATATATTGATTTATTGTTAAAAATAGGAGATCAGTACAGAAATTCTCAACCCGATTCAGCATTATTATACTACGAGAAAGCTTTGTCAATAGCAAAAGCAATTCCTGCATTCGCTTTTAAGGCAAAATGCTTAAGTAGCATAGGTGTAGTAAATATGGTACAAGGTAATTACAATCAGTCTATTTTAAAAAATGAACAAGCAATTCATATTGCTGATTCAATTGGTGATAAAAGCAAAAAGGGAACTGCTTTAAATAATATTGGAATTGTCTATGCAAGCCAGGGAAAATATAATGAAGCTGTTCTTTATTTTGAACAAGCTGTTGAAATTTTTGAAGAACTGGGCAATACAAAATATGTAAGTTATATTTCAGGAAATATTGGAATAATATATGAGAATCAAGGGAAAAACGACAAAGCAATTTTTTATTACCAGAAAGTGCTGAAGGTTGCTGAAGAAGAGGGAGATCAAAGTAAAATGGCTATTTCATATCATAATATTGCGGGTATTCATGCGGCCCAGCAATCTTATGATTTAGCTATAGATTATTTTAAAAAAGCTATAAAGTTACATGAAGAAACAGGTGATACAAGAAGAATAAGCTCAAGTTATAATAACATTGCCAATGTTTATAAAAGGATCGAGAATTATAAAAAAGCAAAGGATTATTATGAAAAATCATTAGTCATAACAAAAAAAAATGAGGACAAAAGAGGGGAGGCAATGATTTATAATAATATTGGTCTTATCTATAAAAATGAAGGTTTCTATTCAAGGGCAATTAACTATTTTAAAAAGGCTTCTGTTTTGTATGAAGAAATGGAAGATTTGGGAGGAAAAGCCAGGGTTATTGGAAGTATGGCGTCATTGTATAATATGATGGCCGATACAACAGGAAATAAATCCTATTATAAAAAAGCTATATTCTATGCAGATAAAGCACTTAAAATAGCTATCAAAATTGGAGAGCTTTCAAAGCAACAGGGATTATATAATAATTTAATGCATTCATATAATAAGATTGGTGATTATAAAAAAGCGTTTAACTATGCAGAATTGTACAATCAAATAAAAGACAGTTTGTTTAATGAGGAAAAAACAAAGGCAATTCAGGAAATGGAAACCCGTTATCAAGCAGAAAAAAAGCAATTTGAAATAGACAAACTGGAAAAGTATAAAGAGCTGAAGATTGAAATAATTGCACGTAAAGAAGCAGAAAATAAAAAGCAACGACTTTTAATGATTTCGTTTATTGCTGGATTTGTTATTATTGTGATTTTCTCTGCATTTTTATACCACTTATTTTTACAAAAGAAAAGAGCTAATGTTTTAATTAATAGGCAAAAGGAAATTGTTGAGTCACAAAAAAAGCATATTACAGACAGTATTGTATATGCCCAAAGAATTCAGCAAGCAATTTTACCTTCACAGGAATTGATCGAAAATGTTTTGGGTGATCATTTTATTCTATTCAAGCCAAAAGATATTGTTTCCGGTGACTTTTATTGGGCAACAAAAATTAATGAATGGAAAATTGTAGCAGTTACTGATTGCACCGGGCATGGAGTTCCGGGAGCTTTTATGAGTATGCTAGGATTGAGTTTTTTAAATGAGATTGTTAGAAAAAAAGAAATTATTCAGTCAAATCAAGTATTAAATGAATTAAGAACTTTAATTATTGAAAACATGCAACAAAAAGGCGAATTCGACGAGCAACAGGATGGAATGGATATGGCCATTTGTGCAATAAATTCTGTTACTAAAGTTTGTCATTTTGCTGGTGCAAATAATTCACTTTACATTATTCGACAAGGTAATTTATTAGAAATCAAAGGAGATGATATGCCAGTTGCAATCTTTAATAAAATGGATGATTTTCAAAATCAGGAAATTCAATTGGAAAAAAATGACCGTTTATATCTTTCTAGCGATGGTTATGCTGATCAGTTTGGTGGAGAACGTGGTCGAAAATTTATGAAAAAGCACTTTAAGAAAGTTTTACTAGATAACTCCGATTTGCCGATGAAAGAGCAGAAAACACTGTTAGAAAAAACGCTAAATGAATGGATGAATCACATAGATAAGAGATTTCATCAAATTGATGACATAACAGTAATTGGAATGAAGATCTAATGGGCATAAATTCAATCTGCAACAATAAAGCCGCCTTGATTTCGAACATTATGATCCAGACATTGAATTTATGGAGATGCACTGAGTAAATATTTTTCCCGTTTTGTGCAATGCATGATTTACTTTGACTCTTCATGGAAATGGTTAACTTTTTTCACTAAACTTTTCTCTGAGCCTACAGCACAAAGCCAATTCCGTATGAAGACTGCATCAATATCTGTAAAAACTTCATACACCCATTGTAAAATATTTGTACAGTAGTTCATTTGAACGAACACCTGTTTGCAACTTATGTGTTGTATGTCAGTGCTTTATAGGGTGTGGCATGCCTGTTGGAATAGTAGTTCAAACCTAAAACCCAGTGTGATGAATAAACTCCTATCTCTTTTTTTAGTTGTTTTTGCAGGCTGCAGCCAATCGGAGAGCAGCGTTTCAGATTCACAATTGGCTTATCTCGGCCAATCTCCACCGGGAAACACACCCGAGCTTTTTGCTCCTGGTGTTGTATCTACTGGAGCCAATGAAATGAGTATATGCTTCTCTGAAAAAGGCGATGAGGTTTTTCTATTGGTAGCACGTCCCACTTTAATAATTACATCAAAGATTAAAAATGGAGAATGGACCAGTTTTGAGGAGCCTGCATTTATTGATTCTGCCCGATCAAATTATTATATGTTCCTCTCTCCAAATGGGAAGAAGATGTTCTTCACATCCACAAGACCTGATGGTGATTCCAAAGATTCTGTAGCCCCAAATCCGGGTCCTGCAATATGGGTCACAGAACGATCCGAGGGAATGTGGGATACACCTCAAAAAGTAGATTTTGGAGATGAGTTTAAAGGAACAGGTTCGTTCCCATCTGTGGCTGACAATGGAAATCTTTATTTTAGTTCATTTGATAATAAAACGATAAGCGTGTATTGCTCAAAATATGTAAATGGCAAATATACTACGCCCATTCGCCTGAGCGACTCCATCAATCAAGGTACATTTAATTCTCATGTATACATTGCCCCAGACGAGAGCTACCTTTTATTCGATTCCAGAGGACGAGACGATGTAATTGGAGGGGTAGATATTTATATCAGTTTTAGAGATGAAAATGGAAATTGGACAAAAGCACAAAACATAGGCGACAAGATAAACTCAGAGAGCTCCGATATGCGTTCCTATGTAAGCACCGATGGACAATATTTTTTCTTTTGCAGCAGCAGACAAACAAAAAACAGAAACCTACCGGCTCACCCTATGAAAGGAGATCAAATTAGAAGCATATTGAATGCTCCAGGAAATGGACAGCAAGACATTTATTGGGTAAGTGCTTCATTTATTGATGATTTAAAAAAGCTAAAATTTAACCTTAAATAGCAATGATCATGCGAACCCTTTTATTCATATTGATAGTTGGACTATACGTTATAAGCTGTAGTTCAAAAGAACAAAATTTTCTCGAATCGAAAGATGCCTATTTTGGACTCACTCCTCCGGGTTTAACCCCTGAAGTATTTGCCCTAGGATTTGCATCCGATACCACATGGGCCGAGCATTGTCAGGTGGCTGTTTCACCCGATGGGAAAGAGATATACTGGTCGGCGTGGTCAACAGCCCACAAAACACAAGATGGCACAAAAAATACGGAGCAAATTTTCTACTCAAGATTTAAAAATGGCAAATGGAGCAAACCGGCACTGGCTGAATTTACAAAGAACAATCCTTATGGCTTAAACGGCGGGCCTGCGTTTTCACCCGACGGAAAACGGCTATACTTTTATCAAGTGAAAAGCCCCTGGGCGTCCTCCGACATGAATACCTATTTTGTGGAGAAAAAGAATGGGGAATGGGGTACTACACCAATTAACGTTGGTGAACCATACAACACCAGCGGACAGGATTACAGCCCTATATTCACAAAAAATGGTGTGGCTTACAAAAATTTGTTCGGGAAAATTGCAAAATTCACTTTTTCCGACAATAAATTCAGCTTTACCGATAGCATTGTAATTTATAAAAACTACCGACAGCTATGGAATTTCTGTATATCGCCCAATGAAGACTACGTAATTTTTTCAGATATGCGAAAGGACGGGTATTGTGATGTTGATTTATACATCAGTTTCAAAACCGATGAGGATAAATGGGGAGAGCCTATTAATATGGGCGATAAAATAAACACATCTACACGTGAACGCTTCCCTATGGTTTCTCCCGATGGGAAATACCTGTTTTTAATGCGCCATACCAAAACACAGGATTTCTTTTGGGTATCGACTGATATAATTATTGAACTTAAAAAACATTAATATGAAATATTTGAAATTATTGATCCTTATTGGAATCATACTTTGCAGTCATGAGCTAATTCTGGGGCAAGGTATTAATCAGCTAGAATTCAAGCCACTGGATAAAGGGTTTATTGAACTCACCAATAAAATGAAGCAGGTGCAATCGGATGATTCAAAATCGATTGATTTGGCGTTAAAAGGCTTGAAAAAGTTTAATAATGCAGCAAACAGATATAATTTAATTTTCTGGAAATTGTCTTTCCACTATGCAAGTTTAGAACAATACGATAAATGTTTTGAGATATTGAAGAAAGGGCAGAAAGAAGGATTATTTTATTACCTGGGAACCGAAGACCGGGTATTTCCTGCTTACCGTAAGGAGATAGAAAATTTAGATGGTTATGAAGCATTTATGGCTAAAAATGAGGCACTTAAAGAAATTGCAAAAGAAAACAATAA
>PKTE01000122.1 GCA_002869335.1 Salinivirgaceae bacterium
AAAATTCCCTAATGCGATGCAAAAGAAAACTATTAGAATGTATATTTTTTTCATGATGATATGTTTTTCTTGACCGGTTATTTTTTCATAATTACATTTTTCACCGTTATTTTAATAGTTGATTAATTTTCTGTTTGAGATTTTCTATCTCCATTTTAAGTTGATCAACTTTAGTTAATTCTTTCTCCATTTCTGTGATTTTCTGTTGCTGCTCTTGAATGGCTTTGGTTAAAATAGGAATCAAAAAGCTTTTGTCTGTATAGTATTCATTCGTTTCATCATTATAAAACGTTGATCCGGGAAATAATTCCATTAATTGCTTACCGTTAAAACCCACAATTGTATTGTCTAATTCTTTTGACGGATTAAAATAGACTATATCAATTCCGTTTATTATTCTATTGGCATTTTTATCAAATTTTGAAGCATTTGTTTTTCCAGGACTAAAAGATTTTGTTCCGTATGATATATATCCTCCACTTGAAGTAATATATCCAACAGGTGTATTATCACCATCAGCAAAACGTACCATGTAATTTGTACCTGAATTATTGTCGGTTCCAGTTTGTATACTAATACCGTATCGATAAACCGAATTTCCATCATTTACAAAAATACCACAGTAGTCACCATAATTTGCATATACTCCTAAACGACCATTTATTCTTATATAATCTGAACTGAAATCTCCGTAAATTAAAGGAGTAGTTGAACTGGAATTTTCAATGTATAGTTTATTAGATCCGGTTTCGTTTCTACCAGATTGATATCCTATGAAAACATTACCAGTACCATTTGAAGAGGAGCTTTTGCGCCCTGAATAACTTCCTATCATGACATTACTAGATCCAATACTTTGATCGCTATATCCAGCCGTATAACCAATTAATACATTGTTGCTGAATGAATTTGTAACACTCACACCCCCCCCGGCATTATTGCCAACAATTGTATTTTGTGAACCAGTAGTGTTTTTTGCTCCTGCACTATTTCCTAAAAATGTATTATACGCTCCAGATGTTGTATGATACCCAGATGCATAACCTATGAAAGTGGAACCCATTCCAGTTGCACTTACACCAGAATATGCTCCCATAAATACTTGAAATAGTGCATTTGATGCATAACCAGCTTTATACCCAACAGCTGTCATCATATTATTGTTATTGGTATATCCTGCCTCATTACCTATAAGTACGTTTAGGTCACCAGTGGTTCCAAGGTATCCTGCTTTATTGCCAACATATACATTATCGCTCCCTTCTGATGAATTTAATGGATTATGCTGCCTTCCGGCATCGATTCCAATAAAAATATTGTTGTTGCCTAACCTGTTGCTGTATCCAGCATAGTATCCTAAAAAGATATTATCATCAGCATATGTAATTGCTTTTCCTGCTTCATAACCAATAATTGAGTTTCTGTATGATGTAGATTGTATATTTGTAGCAACATTATGACCAATTAAGTAGTTTTGTTTAGTAATTCTTGTAATGGGTAGCGATGCTTTATCTCCTTTGGTATCTCTACCAGAAATAATAAAAGCTCCATGCTTACTTGCTTTTGTCCCATCATCCGGAACACTTACTTCAACAGCATCAGGGTATACCGTAAATACAGGATTTCCTGCATTATCTTTTACCTGAAATAAGATAGCACCTGTATATCCTGCTGAGTTTACTTCAAATTTTGCACCTGGCGCTGTTGTTCCAACTCCAATCTCTCCATTTGAATCAATATACATTCGGGTGCTTCCGGCAGTTCTAAATCCTATTTTTCCAGCATCATCAGCAGATAAATAAAGAGCTCCTGTACCTCTGTGTTTTAGCCATGATTCAGCATTTACACCTGTATTATTTCTTATTAATCTTAATGCATAATCAGTATAAGTATTATCTCCATGGAAATCAATGTAACCATATCTGTTTCCTGTATTTACCGGACTAACCTCTATTTGAAGAATATTTGTACGCGAATTAAATGTTTTTTCGCCTGATATAGATTGATTTCCAGTTAAATGCACTGAGTAGGGGTCAGTTTCACTAAATGAAGTCAAATAACCTTGCGTAGCGTGATTTCCCCAACTATAAGCGGTATTCCAATTTGAAATATTCGTACTTGATATGCCACTGGCTGCACTTGCCCCAAAAATTGGGTCACTTTCAGTAAAAGAAGTTAAATAACCTTCAGTTGCATGGTTTCCCCAGCCATAAGCTGTATTCCAATTAGATATGTTAGTGCTTGAAATTCCACTGGCGGCACTAGCGTTGAAATCGGGATCTGTTTCTATAAATGATGTCAAATATCCGGCTGTTGAATGGTCTCCCCAGTTGTATGCAGAAGTCCAGAGTGATATGTCAGAAGCTGTAATTCCATATGCATCAGAAGCTGAAAATATGGGGTCACTTTCTGCATATACCGATGTTAAATATCCCATTTCTGCATGATTTCCCCAGCTATAAGCGCTGTCCCAATTTGAAATTTTATTCTCAGTGATAATGAAAGATGGGCTTGAAGTGAATAATGGGTCTGATTCTGTAAAAGCAGTTAAATAACCAGCGCTGGCATGGTTTCCCCAACTAAATGCTTCATTCCAATAACTTATGTCAGTTGTGCTAATTCCAAATGCTGCTGATGAACCAAAAACAGGATCTGTTTCTGTCAACGATTGACTTGTAGTTTTTGAGTGCAAAGCATAGGGGACGCTTAATAACTGACTTACTCCAGAAATTGTGTAGTTTGTGCCACCTGTGGGGTCTGCTTCAATTTGGATGTAGTAATTTCCATTACTCCAGTTTATATTACCAAAGCCTGGGTCATTACCAATTTCCATGGTAACCAATCCATTTGCATTTGTTGTTACAGATTGCGTTTCAGTATACACAACAATTCCATCAGCTGCATTTTGGCGAATGTTTATTTTGATGGTTACTTCTTGATTAGTAATGAGTTCATTGTTCGAATTACGAATTACGGCCTGGTAATTCATTTTTTCAGGTGGTTGGGTGAAAGCGCTTATGGCGAAGCATATAATTGAAATAATTGTAAGGAATTTTTTCATGATGTGTCCTCCTAGTTTTTAATGATTTTGAAGGCTTTTAGGATTTGGGGCGATAGTGATTCTGAGATTTGGTTAATTCTCAGAAGGTAAGTTCCGGAGGCTAAAGCGTCCATTTTTAAAGTTGATTTTACGCCATAAACTTTTTGACTTATTATCAAGTTTCCTTTTGAATCAAAAAGTTGTAAAAAAGATTTATCATTTATAGCTAAATGATCATTAAATTTAATATGAAGTTCATTTACAGCTGGATTAGGATAAATTGATATATCTATTCTAACAATATTATCAGAGTAAATTCCTGTGATTTCAGATATTTCATAGGGCTGCTGCACTCCATGAGATATTGAACCGTTGTTACCGTTTGGCGTTGTAACTATTAACTGGCCAATAGAGAAGCTTATTGATCCATTTTCATTATTTAAATCTCCTCCAGCTGAAACAGGCGCATTTTGCCCGTTCAAAGAAATAGATAATGTTATAATGAATATTGAAATAAGATATTGTTTCATATATCCTATTATTTAACATTAAAATTCAGAAAGTTCTCTTACGTTAGAGCAATTCAGTTGAAGTAAATTTATGAAATATTTTATTATAAGTCAATAAATTATATGTTAATGAAGGTATTGTTATATATGGATAATATACCCGAAAATAATAGGACACGGATCTTATCAGTGTATTATTAATTTAAGGAGGTCAGGTTTATGATTTTTGGAGTAAATTATTTATCCTTTGGTGTATAAAAGTGATATTTTATGAAAAACTCTTTGACTGCCAATGGAAAATCTTTATGTCTTGCAATTGTCCACCGAAACATAAATTTATTCATTCGTCTTCTTTTACGAATTTCTTCTTTTGTAAAATACTCAGGATAGTGACTTTCAAATTCTGCATCTTCTACATCATTAAGGATTTCTTCCCATTTGTCATTCTCTTCGTATTTATATTCTATAAGATCTTTGGTAATTGATCCGTGTTTCCGAATTTGTTCCTTAATTCTTGGTAAATGATTTTTCCAATTGCCAATACTGTTGGTAGATATTTCACGAACTCCGCCCAGGGCTAGCTCAGATTCATTTGAAATATCTGATTCTTCATGAAAATTGCTGAAATTCTTTGTTTTCTTTAAATAAGGGATTTTCTCTTCTAGTAGATCCTGAATCTCATCAGGTTTGTGTACAAGGTCTTCGTATCGGATAGTGATAAACCTTGGATGTTGCATCAATTTTTTACCGACTTCACTATAAGTTTTCCAATATCGTAAGCTTGCCCAGTATCTATCAGGATCTTTCTTATGTTTACTAACTATGGTATCCCTTGGGTCTCTTATCATGTATAAAATAGTCAAGTCTTTCCACATTTTTAGAGCCTGTTCTACAAGTAAAATGTCTTGTGGGGCTTTAGTTAGAAAGACTGAACCGTTTTTAAGGGGTGATTTATATAATCGGTTTTCATGACTAGTATAGATGTCAATATCAAAACAAGTCTTCATTAATTCCGCTAAAAGGGTTGTCCCTGTTCTTGGTCCGCTTCCTACAATATGAATTCTTTTAATGGCCATGCAAGTCTTACTTTCGATAAAATCAGATGCAAAAGTACATAAAACCAATAAAAAATCTAATTCTTGGCTTGAAAACTGATAAATGACTCTAAAATCCAACTAAAATAGTTCTTTGCTGAGCCCTTTAACTACTTGTGAAATCAATATATAATTTTACTTTTGTATCATAAATCAGAGTGTTGATTGGAAGTTCAAAAGGTTAAATAATTTATCTGAAATAATATCAATAACGTGTTTTTTGTCAATACATATCAGAAGAAATATCCATGGCCAAAGCAAACTTATAAAGAGATTCGCTTTTGGTTGAAATATTATAAGCGTTTCCGTCAAAATGGGAAAAAGCATCATACAATTCTTTTTTACCCCAGATTTCCTGACCGTAAAACGGTTATTAAAAAAATACTGGATCGATTGAATTATAATATCTCCTCGTCACTTAAACTTCCTTATTCCAAAATAATTCATTGGCAAGACACAACCTATAGAGAATATGATGATACTATTTTGACGTTGGCTGAGAAGGAGAGGGTCATCAATTTTAATTGTAGGGATATAAGTAAAACAAAGGTAGATGAGTTACATCAGGAGGTTTTTGGGTATTCCACAGTAATTGATCCTCAAAAATATGAGGGTAAGTGTGTTAAGAAGAATATCCTCAATGCTAAACACGATGGGATTATTTTGGATTGCCCAATAAACGAGACTCCCGAAGAAGGTTTTATATATCAAAAATTGATTGATAATCAATATGATGAAACCATGGTCGAAGATATAAGAGTTAGCATTATTGGTAATAAAATTCCATTGGCTATTCTTAAATACAAGCCTGTTGAAAAACGTTTTGGTGGATTCCGTAAAAATCAGGATGGTATTAAAGCACCTGTTGTAAAAGAGCCAGGTGAGGTTTTCTCCAGAGAAGAAATGGAGAATATTACCATTCTTTGTCAAAAAATAGGACTTGACGTAGGTGAAATTGATGTGCTAAGAAACAAAAATGATGGTAAAATATATGTAATTGATATCAATAACACTCCAACAGGGCCATCACATTTAACAGAAGAAGAACTTGATTTTGCTGTAGGTAAATTAGCTGACGCATTTGAATCAGAGTTTTTAACTAATTCCAAGGCTTAATATGAAGATATTAATTGCGGTTCGTATATTGAAATCTACCCAATCAGGAACCCCCAGATTGGTTCTTCAACATACAAAATATCTAAGCTCAAAAGGGCATAAAGTTTATGTTGTAGCTCAGAGAATAAATAGAAAAGCCGTGCGAAAGAATGGCGGAAAACCTATTAAAGTACCAGTGTGGCCTGTTAAAGGTATGTTTCATCGCTTGTTTTTCGATAAAATGGTTCGTTTTTATGCATTTTTAATAAACCCAAAGTTAGTATTGGGACATGGTGACATTTTAAAACAAGATATTTTATACCTACATAATTGTGTTCATTATGCGCATGAGCTAACTCATGGTAAACCTCTTCCAGATGATATGGCAGTGGGACAAATTCATGGAAAATTATTAAAAGAGCAGAACTTTCGCTTATTGGTTTGTAATTCTCATTTGATGAAGAATGATATGCGTGAGCGGTATGGTATTGTTGATGAGAAACTTGAGGTGATTTATCCAGAGCATGATGCTGACAAGTTTAATATAAAAGATAAGCCCGCAAAAAGAGCAAATATGAGGTCTCAAATGGGATATTCTGATGAAAATGTTGTAATTGGCCTAATAACATCCGGAGACTTTAAGAAACGTAATGTCCAGCTTCTTATTGAATTGATGGATAGGTTACACAATGCACATAATTTAAAGAATGTGCAGTGTTTTGTTGCTGGTAAGAATCGTGACCAATATTATCAAGATGAAATCTCAAAGCGGGGTCTTGATGAGGTTTTTACATTTCAACCTTCTATAAAGGAGGTCGAAAACTATTATTTTGCTACAGACATTTTTGTGCTTCCTGCCTGGGTTGAGGAATTTGGAAGAAGTGTTGTTGAAGCAATGGCTTGCGGTTTGCCTGTGGTGGTTTCTAAATATGTTGGTTCCGCTGAGCTTATTGAAGGCGAGGCCCGAGACTATGTATTGGAACCAAAGCTGACGCAATTTGAAGCTAAAATTCTTGATTTAGTCGGCAATCAAGAATTGCGAAATACACTAGGAGACCTCAATGCCAAAACTGTTTCTGCGTATGACAGTCAAAAGCAAAATGAAAAACATAACAAACTCTTTGAGCGCTATTCATAAATTAAGCTTATAGTACTCTTTAAACCAATTTGCAAATCGCTCTAATCCAAGCTCTAGAGGAGTATTTGGTTTATATTCAATGGCTTTATCTAATTTTTCCGTACTAGCATAAGTTCTAAAAACATCTCCCGGTTGCATTGGTTTAAAGTTCTTAATGGCTTCTTTACCAAGTTTCTCTTCAAGTGTTGAAATAAACTCCATGAGTTTAACAGGTGATGAATTACCGATATTATAAATGTCGTATGACGGAGAGTTTTTTGATGGTTTTTTAATTAGCTTTTCGATTCCTTGTGTAATATCATCAATATAAGTAAAGTCTCTCTCTAGATCGCCGTTGTTGTATATATCTATTGGTTTGTTATCTATAATGGCTTTTGCAAACTTATAATATGCCATGTCAGGTCTTCCCCATGGACCGTAAACTGTGAAAAAACGTAAACCGGTTACAGATATATTGTATAAATGGCTGTATGTGTAGGCCATTAATTCATTAGCCTTTTTTGTGGCAGCATAAAGACTTATCGGAGTATCAACACTGTCTGTTTCTTTGAATTGAATGCTGTTGCTATTACCATAGACACTTGAAGAACTTGCAAAAATAAAGTGTTTTGGTTGGTGGTGTCGGCAAGCTTCTAACAATGGTAGAAAACCTTCAATATTACTTTGGGTATAGGCATAAGGGTTATCAATGCTATTTCTGACGCCGGCCTGAGCAGCAAGATGAATTACATAATCAAATTTATGTTCTTCGAAAATGGTTTCAATTAATTGTCGGTTATCAGTGCATCCTTTACAAAAAATAAAGTTGCTATTTTCTGAA
>PKTE01000134.1 GCA_002869335.1 Salinivirgaceae bacterium
CTGGAAATACATTCTCGGGTACCATTTTCATAATGTCGGTATGCTTCCCCAAATAATGACTCATATGAACAAGAAATGATTTTTTGTGTTGAACTTTTTCTATTACTTCCAATGCCTGCTCCAAATTGAAATGCGAAATATGAGGTTTAATGCGCAATGCATCAATAATCAACAAATCAAGATTTTCTAACTTGCTCCACTGCTCCGCTGGTATAGAACTTACATCTGTTAAATAAGCAACTTTACCAATCCGAAAGCCATATACTGGCAATTTATAATGCATTAGCCTGATTGGCTCAATAGTTAAATCACCAATTTGAAATGGTTGTCCGCTTATCTCATTCAGGCTCAAATCTGGCACTCCCGGATATTTATTTTCAGCAAAAACATACGGAAACTGATTGGTAATAACATTCAAAACTCTTTGCTCAGCCCAGATAGGCACAGATTTTCTCGTAGCAAAATTAAATGAACGCAAGTCATCTAAACCGGCAATATGATCATTATGTTCATGAGTAATCAAAACCGCAGAAATATGTTTTACTTTATTAGTCAACATTTGTTGCCGAAAGTCAGGACCAGTATCAATTACAATACGGTCATTCCCTTCCTCAACCATTAATGCAGTTCGCAACCGCTTATCACGAGGATCTTGTGACCTACATACATCACATTCACATGCAATTACAGGGATTCCCTGGGAAGTTCCGGTGCCTAAAAATGTTACTTTCAAACGCTATCCTTTTAAACTTAAAAATATTAGATAAACCAATACTAAAATTGCCATCACTGCTGATGGCACTGCAGCTTCTTTACCATACAAAGCCATTGATGTTGTGGCTGTAAAACCACTACTCTTTATTGTAAGCAACAATTTCTGACTCACTTCTGTTTGCTCATCTGCCCATTTAAACAATCCATTCATTTTTTCATATACAAAACCAAGGACAAATGTGAGCAATAATAAAATAACAACACTTTTAAGTAGTACTTCTGAAAACTCAAAAAATACGCTTCTGTTTAAACCAACAGCAACGAAAATTATAATAGCGAAACCCCAATCTGTAATGCGGCCCCTATACTCTTCAATAAAAGGCTTAACAGGTTTAATGAGCAATAGCCTTGATAAAATCAAAGGAATGATGATAATCTTCGTTAGAAAATAGAGGATATCAAGACTACTTAAAGATGCTTCACCAGGAAAAAACTCAAAAATCAAGGGCAAAAGCACAACGGCAGCTAAATAAGACCCTAGCGTTGCAAGAATTGTATAATTTGAATTACCATGTAAAATCTGCGTAAAAGGGATCACTGCAATACCAGGTGGCGAAAATGCAATAACCACAATGCCCATAAAATATGCATTTACAGGAAATAATATCCATGCAAGAAGTAATGCCAAAGAAGAAAAAATAATGTAATTAAATAAGATCCCAACCCCAAAAGCACTTAAAGTATGGCGAAAAGGAACCAATGATTTTAATGAAATACCAGTAGTTGACACCAACATCACCATGGCTAAGACATAAATGGTATATTCTTTAATATGTGTAGCATAATCACCAAGCAAGAGCCCTAATGCTACTGCTACGAGTAAAATAGTATTTCTGTTCCGAACAATTCTTAAAATTACTCTCATTTCACTCCCTTCATTCTTTAAACTGCAAAAGTACAAAATCAAAAATCGTCCACCAATAGCAAAACGAAAAGCAACGAATTGAACCTTAAAGTTGGCACTCCCAAATAAAAAGATTACTTTTGCTCAATTTTTCCCCTAAAAACTAAAAACTAGTATGGCCGGCAAATTATTTTTACTTCCAATGCTTTTAGGTGACAGTTCAATTGATCTGGTAATTCCGCATGAAGTAAAAAACCAAATCATTTCACTCGACACATTTTTTGCCGAAAATATAAAAACTACCAGACGTTTCTTACGAAAAATAGATAAGACATTTAATATCGATGGTAGTACATTTATAGTTCTGGACAAAAAATCAGATCATGCTGCCTTATCTGAGATGTTGCAAATTATAAAAAATGGGAAAGACGCAGGAATAATTTCAGAAGCCGGACTACCTGGCATTGGAGACCCCGGAAGCAAATTGGTTGAAATGGCGCATAAGGAAAACATACAGGTAATCCCATTAACAGGACCATCATCATTTGTTCTTGCATTGGTTGCTTCAGGCTTAAATGGGCAATCGTTTGCATTCCATGGATACTTACCAGTTAAACAACCTCAACTTGACAAGCAAATAAAAGATATAGAGCGAATTTCAGGACAACAAAACCAAACACAAATTTTCATGGAAACCCCATACAGAAACAATCAAATGCTCAAACAATTGATTGAATCTTGTCATCCGGGAACTATGCTTTGTATTGCATCAAATATCACAACATCAGAAGAATATATTAAAACGAAAACGATACAGGAGTGGAAAAAAACACAAATTGATTTGCACAAAAAACCAACAGTGTTTGCACTCCTGAAGCAAAACAGATAAATATGGCAAAATTGAATTACGAATTTCTTAAAAGCCTCCCTAAGGCTGAACTTCATTGTCACCTTGATGGATCAATGAGACCAAAAACAATTTGGGAATTAGCAAAAAAATATAAAGTTAAATTACCCGTTGATAGCGAAGAAAAATTAGCAGCTTATCTTCAAGTGGGTGAAAATTGTAAGAGCTTAGAAGAATACTTAAAGCCATTTGCAGTAACAACTTCTGTATTGCAATGGCAAGATGCATTATACAGAGCTACATATGAACTTGCTGAAGACAATGCTGAGGAAAATGTACGTTATCTGGAAATTCGCTTTAGTCCAATTCTACACCAGGATAAGGGATTAAAACTAACTGAGATTTTAGACGCTGTAATTGAAGGAAAACGACAAGCAGAAAAAGATTTTGACATTGTAATTGGAATTATTATTTGCGGTTTACGCCATACCGATCCTGAAATTACCTTAAAACTAGCTGAACTAACTGTTGCATATAAAAACCGCGGTATAGTTGGTTTTGACCTTGCAGGAGCTGAGATTAACTTCCCAGCAAAAGATCATAAAGAGGCTTTCTACCTTATTATCAATAATAACATTAACACTACTGTGCATGCAGGTGAAGCTTATGGTCCTGAATCTATACAGCAAGCTATTCATTACACTAGTTCCAACCGTATTGGTCACGGAGTAAGATTATTCGAAGATGGCGACCTGTTAAACTATGTAAACGATCATCGTATTCCGTTAGAAATGTGTCCAACTTCGAATATACAGACTAAATCGGTTCCAAGTTTTGATAAACACCCATTAAAATTCTTCTTTGACATGGGAATCAGGGTTACTATAAATACCGATAACCGATTAATCAGTAATACAACCTTGACTAAAGAGTACGAAATTGCAGTTAAGAAATTCGGATTCACAGGAGACGAATTAAAGTACTTGATTATCAACGGATTTAAATCCGCATTTTTACCTTTAAAGGAAAAGGTTTCTCTTCTTAGAAGAATCACAAAAGAATTAGAAGAGAAAGGGTTACAAATTCGCAGAGACTACGTATAAAAACATTACGAGATATCATTTCAAGCACCATTCAGTTCGAGTGGTGCTTTTTATTTTGCGTGTAAAAATTCGACAAGTTTCTCTGTAGTTTGCTTAATATTAAACATAGATTTTGCTCTGCTACGTCCGTTTCGTCCCATTAGCTGTCTCTTTTGCGGATTCTCAATTAAAGAAACAATGGCATCAACGAATGCATCCTTATCAATGGGCGGAACCAAAACCCCGGTTGATTGGTCTTTTACAACTTCAGGATTACTACTAATATTGAAAGCCACCACAGGTTTTTCGCACATCTGAGCCTCAACTAAAACATAACCAAAACCTTCCCAGTGTGACGATAAAAGAAAAATATCAATATTGGACATAAATGATTTTACATCGGAGATAAATCCAGGCAATTCAACACTTTCCTTTAAGTCATATTTCTCAACCGCCGATATGATTTCATTCTTCAAATCTCCATCACCACCTATTCTTAGTTTAGCATTAACTCCCTTTTCGTGCAGCTGTTTCAGCACCTCAATCAGAAAAATTTGATTCTTTTGATGAACCATTCTCCCCAAATTTCCCAACACTATCTCATCACCTTTATTTTCAATCTTATCCACCTCCTGGCTATCGAAATTTTCAATATCAATACCATTATAAATAACAGAAATCTTATTCGAATCAATCAAACTTTGATTGTTGGCTACAATAGTTTGCTTGGTCTCTTCGGAATTTGCAATTACACGGGTGACAATATTTTTAAACAAATGCCTATTTAGTTTTGAATCTTTAATAGGGATAGCACTCCCTCTTCGGTAAACAATATCAGCAACGCCTGCTTTAGCTGCCATTTGACCAGCAGATTTTAGATCAGATGGCAAATTCAATATAACATGTTGGATATCATGTGATTTAAAAAAACGAAAAAGTTTACGTTTTATAATTGGGTTAAGGAAACTGAGGTTTGAAATTTTAAAACCATAAACCTTTAATCCAGCATTTTGACATCTTCGATAGAGTTTCCCGTCAGGTCTGGCACAAACGATCACATTCATACCAGCATCTTTTAATCGGGAAGCCATTTCAAAGTGCCACTTTTCGCCCCCACCCCATTCTTTATGAGAATTAAAGAAACAAACTATTTTTTCTTCTCTGCTCTCCACAATTGATATAATTTAACTTGTTTTAGAAATGTAGAATGGGCTGAATTCTTACAAATTACAAATCCATAAAAACCATCACGAAATCCTCCTTGAAGAATAAACGCTTTAAAAAACTTCCATCCCGGACTCACGAGTAATTTCAACAATGAAAATTTCTTACCCTTTCGAAACCTCATATTAGCAGCAATGGAAGAAAACTTATTGATGGTATCCATGTGCTGCTCAATGGTGTAAAATGAATAGTGATGCAAATCACCTTTTAAGTAAACTAACTTTGACCCATCTTCTAACTCATAACGATCATGAGGATTTTCTCCTGTCCACTTTCCCTTGCGACTATCCCATAACCTTAATTTTTTATCTGGGTACCAACCACAATGTCTAATCCATTTTCCGCAATAGTTAGTAAGACGATTAAAATAATATCCATCAGCATTAAAATCCTCTTTCGCCTTTAAAATGTTTTCTTTCAAAACCTCATCCAAAGCCTCGTCAGCATCAAGTGACAAAACATGTGGATATTTTGCATGTGTTATAGCTCGATTCTTTTGCTCAATATGTCCGTCAAACTTATGTTGTAAAAAACGCGCTCCATGTTTTTCACAAATCTCCTGAGTTTTATCCGATGAAAAACTATCAAGCACTACAATGTCATCTGCCACATCTTTTACAGACTCAAGGCAACGTTCAATATTTTTCTCTTCGTTAAAGGTTATTATTACTACGGAAATGGGTGTCATTGTTCTATATTTTGAGCAAAGATAGTTATATAGAAGGAAAAGATTAAAGACAAAAGGGAAAAGATAAAGGAACAATATAAATAATACAAATTCAATAAGTTCAAATTACAAATATCCAAACATAAAGAATCTACTTTCAATTAAAACTTGTGCATCGATAATTAAAAATTAATCATTAAACATTAATAATTGAAAATTAGATTTTTTTATACCTTCGCTGATTCAAAATTGATTATATGATTTCGCTGAATAACATAACCGTAAGATTTGATGGGATTGCTCTTTTCGAGAATATCACTTTTAAAGTGAATCCCAAAAATAGAATTGGATTAGCAGGAAGAAACGGTGCTGGAAAATCGACGCTTTTAAAAATTATTGCCGGTATTCAAAACTATGATGAAGGCACGGTTTCCATTGCAAAAGACACTACCATTGGTTATTTACCTCAGCATATGAAAATTTCAGATAGCAGAAACGTTCTGGAAGAGACACTTACTGCATTTGAACATATCAATGAGCTTGAAAATGCAATTGCAAAACTAAACCATCAAATTGCAGAAAGAACTGATTATGAATCAGAATCATACCTGGAATTGATTACTCAAGTAACAGAAAAAACAGAACATTACCAACTTTTAGGTGGGGACAAACGCGAAGGCTTGACAGAGCAAACTTTACGCGGACTTGGTTTTCAAAATAAAGATTTCACAAGGCATACTTCTGAATTTAGTGGTGGATGGCGAATGCGTATTGAACTGGCCAAGATTCTACTACAAAAGCCTGACATCCTGCTACTAGATGAGCCAACCAACCACCTTGACATTGAGAGTATTGCCTGGTTAGAAGAAATATTAAAATCTTATCATGGAAGTGTAATCATGGTATCGCACGATAGATTCTTTTTAGATGCCATTACCAACAGAACTATTGAAATATCGCTGGGCAGAATTTATGATTACCCAGTAGCTTATACCAAGTACACAGAGATTATTAAAGAGCACAGGGAGCAGCAAAAAGCTACCTATGAAAATCAGCAGAAAAAAATAAAAGAGACCGAAGATTTCATTGAGCGATTCAGATATAAAGCAACTAAGGCGGTGCAAGTACAAAGCCGTATTAAGATGCTCGAAAAGATGGATCGTATTGAAATTGACGAAACCGACAATTCAGCGATGAATTTGAAATTCCCTCCAGCACCCCGTTCAGGAGATGTGGTTGTAGATGTAAATCAGGTATCGAAATCATACGGTGATTTATTAGTATTCCAACAAGCTAATTTCATCATTGAGCGTGGAGAAAAAATAAGTTTTGTAGGAAAAAACGGAGAAGGAAAAACTACATTAGTCCGCATCATTATGGATGAGATTCCTTATGATGGACATCTCAAAATAGGACACAATGTAAAGATTGGCTATTACGCTCAGAATCAGCCAGAACAGCTCAATCCAAACAAAACGGTTTTTGAAACCATAGACGATATTGCTACAGGCGACATGCGTACCAAAACCCGTGATATTTTAGGTGCATTCCTTTTCGGTAGTGAAGACATTGATAAAAAAGTAAGTATTTTGAGTGGTGGAGAAAAAGCAAGGCTCGCATTAGCTTGCATGCTCCTCGAACCAGTAAATCTATTGGTAATGGATGAGCCTACCCACCATCTGGATATGATCTCAAAAGATGTATTGAAAAGTGCACTCCAGAAATTTGATGGTACACTAATTATAATTTCTCACGACAGGTATTTCCTTGAAGGTCTGTCTGACAAGACTTATGAATTTAGGAATAAAAAAGTTATTGAGCACCTAGGTGGAATTGATGAGTTCATAAGAAAACGAAAACTCGAAAGATTAAACGAATTAAATTCAAGTGCTCCAAAACAAGCAAAAAAGAGTGTTGTTAAAAACGAGGAAAAAGAAGCCCCTGTAGATAATAAGCAAAAATACGAGGCTCGGAAAGCTTTAGATAAAGACATTCGTAAAATAGAAAAGGAAGCCAAAGCTAAAGAGGACTTTATATCGGAGTGTGAAAATAAAATTGAAGAAATCAATCACAAATTGGCTAATCCGGCAACTGCAAACTACGCTACAGACACTGCAGAACTACATTCCACTGAAGACAATATGGAGAAAGCAATGGAAGAGTGGGAAATCCTATTAGAAGAGCTACATAAGTTAGAAGAAAAACGGGAA
>PKTE01000259.1 GCA_002869335.1 Salinivirgaceae bacterium
GTAATTCTAATTCTTCTTCTTAATTCCTCTTAACTTCTTAATGGTTCAATTAATTCTTACTCTTCTTCTAAACTATTCTTAATTTTGGTTACTGAACGCAGTCGAAGTTCTTAATGGTTCAGGTAATTCTAATTCTTCTTCTTAATTCCTCTTAACTTCTTAATGGTTCAATTAATTCTTACCCTTCTTCTAAACTAATCTTAATTTTGGTTACTGAGCGGAGTCGAAGTGCTTAATTGTTAAAAAATCAATTCTTAGCAATCCCCAATGCTCCCAACGAAACTTCTTTTGCTCCCGCTTCAAGCAATGCTTCCACACAAGCTTCCATGGTGGAACCGGTGGTTACTACATCATCTACCAATAGAATATGTTTGTCTTTGATTTTATCTGGATCAGTAACCGAGAAAATATTACTCACATTTTCCCATCGTTCGAAGCGACTTTTTTTAGTTTGTGTTTCTGTATCCTTTTTTCGAATGAAAAGCCTTTCGAAGGTGGGCTTGTTTAGCGATTCTGACAGTCCTTCGCATATTTTCCAGCTTTGATTGTATCCTCTGAATCGCTCTTTGCGCGGGTGAAGCGGCACAGGTAGTATTAAATCTACTTCGCTAAAGACTGATTCATTAATTTCATACCCGAATTCGCGCCCAAGTACCGTCCCAATTTCTGGCATGTTCTTATATTTTAGCTTGCGGATAAGCTCACGATAAGGGCTTTCTTTTAAATAGAAAAAGTAAGCTGTAGCATATTTAATTTTTGTTCTACCCCAAAAGAGTCTGTGAAAATCATTTTCGTGCCATAAATGGAAATGTGTGCGTGGTAGTTGTGATATGCATTTTGTGCAAATCATCGATTCATGTCTGTAAAGCCTTTCATTGCAAACTGCACATACGTCTGGCCACACAAGGCTTATCAGATCATCTGCTGTTTCTTTGATTTGATGGAAAATATTATGCATTACCACTGAGGTGTTATAGCTTCTGGAATATGTTTGATTTTATGGTCTTTACCATTTACCCAAATGGTTATTACATCGAATCTGGCTTCTTTATTAATGTCGTTCTTTTCAATGTAAGCGTTGGCTGCATCAATTAGTAATTTTTGTTTTTGCCTTGTCAATGCTTCTTCTGGTTTTGCCAGCACACCTGCCGTACGTGTTTTTACTTCCACAAAAACGATCTCCCTATCAGTAGTGAAAATTAAGTCTATTTCATTATGTCGCCAATGCCAATTTGCTTTTTCAAATGTGTAACCCTTTTTCGTTAAATATTGAAGTGCAATGGTTTCTCCCCATTTGCCCAGATCAAATTGTTTGCTCATAATGTAAATTCCATTTGCCAGTGTCCGTCCTTGTCCGTAATATTTATTTCTGCGCCGCAAACCACCGGTAAATTGTGGGCAAAGTGCCCGAATGGTGCCCCAAAGAAAAGTGGTGTGTGTTCTTGAACGTGCTCAGCTATAATCTCCTCGGCGGTTTTGCCGTAAGGAATAGTGTTGTCATTCATATCTGACATTCCTCCTATTACAATTCCGGCAACTTCCTCAAGCACGTTGCCAAGTTTAAGGTTCAGTATCATACGGTCAATATGATACAGATATTCATCGAGGTCTTCTAAAAATAGAATTTTTCCTTTTGGATTAATATCATGAGGAGTGCCTCTTAAACTATAAATCATTGATAGATTTCCTCCTGTGATTTGTCCCGAACAATTCAGTTTATGGTTGAGGGGATGTTCGGGTAAACTGAGTGAGTATGATTTTTTCCCTGCCATGATGTGTAAAGCATCGGACAAAGCCTTTTTGCTTATGTCGTCTTTCACATTTATAGGCATAATTCCGTGCATACTCATGATGCCCATATTGCTTAATGTATTGTGAATGGCTGTTACATCGCTATATCCTAATATCCATTTGGGATTCTGTTTGAAGTTACTCCAATCCATTTCAGAAAGTATTCTTGCTGTACCATAGCCACCTCTTGCACATATGATTGCTTTGATTTCTGGATTATCAATCATAGTTTGTAAATCGTTGCGCCGTAGATCGTCATCTCCCGCATATTGGTTATGACGGGCACCAATAGTAGCACCATAAATTACATTGTATCCCATTGATTCGATAAAGGTCTTTGAAGTGGTCAGTTCTTCGGTATCTATGGCCCGGGCGGTCGATAAAATACCAATAGTATCGTGTGCTTCCAACGATTGTGGACGGGTAAATTTAGTAATTGTCATACTTTCAGTTTTATAACTTGTAATGATTCGCTATATTTGTGCGCAATTTTCGCAACCATTTTTTTATGGCGAATATGCGAATTTACACTTTTTTAACAGAATCAAAAATCATCGAATTAAATAGCAATTTTCATGGAGTACAAAAGACATTTAATTACATCAGCTCTTCCTTATGCTAATGGACCTGTGCACATTGGACACCTTGCTGGCGTTTATGTGCCATCTGATATTTATGTGCGCTACCTTCGCCAAAAAGGAGAGGATGTGAAATTTATTTGTGGGTCAGATGAGCATGGTGTGCCAATTACAATTAAGGCGCGCAAAGAAGGAATTACTCCACAAGATGTGGTAGACCGATACCATACTTTGAATAAAGATTCGTTTGATCGTTTCGGAATTTCTTTCGATATATACAGTCGTACAAGTAGTAAAGTACATCATGAAACAGCTTCTGAGTTTTTCAAAGAGCTTTATGAAAAAGGAGAGTTTGTTGAAAAAACTTCAGAACAATATTTCGATGAGGAAGCTGGCCAGTTTCTGGCTGATCGTTATATAAAAGGAACTTGCCCAAAATGTAGTTATGAAGAAGCTTATGGAGATCAATGTGAATCTTGTGGTACTTCTTTAAGTCCCATGGAATTGATTAACCCATACTCAACAATATCCGGTAGCAAACCTGTGAAAAAAGACACCACGCATTGGTATTTACCATTGGATAAATATGAAGGACATTTGCGTAAATGGATTTTAGAGGATCATAAAGAGTGGAAATCAAACGTATACGGACAATGTAAATCATGGTTAGACGATGGATTACGTCCACGTGCCGTAACCCGTGATTTAGATTGGGGAGTGCCAGTTCCTGTGGAAGGGGCTGAGGGTAAAGTGTTGTATGTGTGGTTCGATGCACCTATTGGTTATATTTCAGCAACAAAAGAGCTTACTCCTGATTGGGAGAAATATTGGAAAGATAAAGAAACCCGCATGATCCATTTCATCGGGAAAGATAATATTGTATTCCATTGCATCATTTTCCCATCGATGCTAGATAAAGCTGATGGCTATATATTGCCAGAAAATGTGCCTGCCAATGAGTTTTTAAACCTGGAAGGCAACAAAATTTCGACATCTCGAAACTGGGCTGTGTGGTTACATGAATATTTAGATGAAATGCCAGGTAAAGAAGATGTATTGCGTTACACGCTAACAGCTAATATGCCTGAGGCCAAAGATAATGATTTCAACTGGGCTGATTTTCAGGCAAGAAACAATAATGAGCTTGTTGCCATTTTAGGAAACTTTGTGAACCGTGCATTGGTGCTAACACACAAGTATTATGGTGGTGTTATTCCTGAGCCCGGAGATTATACTGATTTCGATAAGGAGACTATTGCACAGTATGAGCAAACCAAAGGATTGGTAGAAAAAGCACTTGATCAGTTTAAATTCAGAGAAGCTTTAAAAGAAGCTATGAGTTTGGCTCGTTTAGGTAATAAATATTTAGCAGATACTGAGCCATGGAAAGTGGTGAAAACTGATGCTGAACGGGTAAAGACAATCATGTACATTAGTTTGCAAATTTCAGCAGCCTTAAGCATCGTAATGGAACCGTTTATTCCATTTACAGCTGTTAAATTGAATAAAATGGTCAATGCGCCAGAAATAGGTTGGGACGATTTAGGTAAAATGGACTTATTGAAACCCGGGCATCAAATTAATAAAGCAGAACTCCTATTTGAAAAAATAGAAGATAGCGTGGTTGAGGCTCAGCGCCAAAAGTTAGAGGATACAAAAAAAGCCAATGAAGCTGAAAATGCAACCGTGGAGCCAGCAAAAGATGAGGTGGCATTTGAAGATTTTACCAAAATGGATATCCGTATTGGAACCATTTTAGAGGCTGAGAAAGTTGCTAAAACTAAAAAGTTACTTAAGCTGAAAATCGATACTGGAATTGATCAGCGTACTGTTGTTTCGGGTATCGCTGAATATTTTGAGCCGGAGAAAATAGTAGGAAAGCAAGTTTCAATTTTGGTTAATTTGGCACCACGAAAAATCCGTGGAATAGAGTCGCAAGGAATGATTTTAATGGCCCAGGATGCCGATGGATCATTGAAGTTTGTGGAGCCTGGTGAGGCAACCAAAAATGGTAGTACAGTAAGTTAATATATCTGTTATATGGCATTGTTTATCAAAAGCAGTGTGTATTTTAATAAGTAATTTTTCAATCTGGTAAAGATTTTGCTAGATTTGCCGGGTTAACACTTTAAGTCAATACAAATGATTAAAGAATCAAGAAGTCGTTCTATAGTAAAAGCACTTTCGTGGCGTTTTATTGCCACTGTAACCACAGCTGCTTTGGTTTACATTTTTACAAAACGTTGGGATTTTGCAGCCTATGTTGGTGGTTTTGAAGCCACATTAAAGCTATTGTTGTTTTATGGACACGAGCGCGTTTGGAACAAAATCAATTATGGACGTAAAGAATATGAGCCAAGGGTACTATGGTTTACAGGTCTTTCAGGTAGTGGAAAATCAACATTGGCGGAAGCTGTTTTTAAAAGAATGAAGTCGCAAAACATGAAGGTTGAAGAGTTAGACGGCGATATTATTCGTAATATTTTCCCAAAAACAGGTTTTAGCAAAGAAGAACGTAACAGACACGTACGTCGTGTAGGTTTCCTTGCTTCAAAATTAGAGGAAAATGGCGTTACGGTTATCGCATCATTTATTTCTCCTTATCGTGAATCTCGTGACTTTGTGCGTAGTCAATGTCGCAATTTTGTTGAAATACATGTATCTACACCACTGGAAGTTTGTGAGCAACGCGATGTGAAAGGTCTCTATGCTAAAGCACGTGCTGGAGAAATAACCCAATTCACCGGAATTGATGATCCGTATGAAGAACCATTGAAGCCTGAAATTAAAATAGATACATCAAAACACTCAGTTGAAGAAAGTGTGGATATTATCATGAAGGAAATTCGCAAGATGTAAAATAATACACAAATATTTCAAGACGCTCTATCCAATTCAGGTAGAGCGTTTTTTTGTTGGAATGAATTTCATTGTTTCAATATATTGGATTTGCGAGTCAAATTAGAGGTTCTTCCTGTTGGTAATTTTATACTTAATCAACCCAATTAACCTTTTTGTCCTTTGTGCCTTCTTCGTGCTTTGTGGTTAAAACATATTTGTACTTTATCGCCGATCGCCAATTTCCGTTTCCAAACCAATAACCGTCGCGGCGATTTTTATTCTTTAATTTTCCTCGGGTGGCACTCTCATTTTCACTGCGCTCAAATGAGCAAAGACGTTTACACGAGGCTAAAATTGTTTAATCCCTTCAGGATTAATCTATAAAATCCAATATAAAATGTCTATATGATTTTTACCCAAAAAACAAACCAACTTATTTAACTGAATTAATTATTAACGTGCTAACCTAATCAACTAATAAAACTCCGCATACTCACCTATTATCTGCTCAATTTTATTCATGTAAAATGCTTCTTTATCTTCAGTAAGTCCCAATTTCTTAATCTGATATTGATAATCCTCATGCAGCCATGGAATAGCCAATTTCTGATTGTTATATTGATAGCGCTGATCTCCCCACATGGTTTCGAGTAATACGTTTTTTAACTCGATCAACAACATTTCAGCCTTTTGTGTTTTTTTATCGCGCAATATTCTATACTTTTATTTTAGGTATGACAATATTGTAAAAATTTGGGTTTTATGCAAAATGTGGAAGAAGGAAGTGATGGTAGTTTGTTTGAAGTGAGGGGGTTGCATATTTATGCTTCGTCTGAATCAATTCATCTTGTAAAAGGAATCGATTTTAATTTGCCTAAAGGTTCTATTACTGGAATGGTGGGAGAGTCTGGTAGTGGAAAATCATTAACTTCTTTGAGTCTTATGCAACTATTGTCCCCTCAACTCAAGGCTAAGGGCAGTGTTTGTTTTAAGGGTGATGCGACATCCGTTGATATAATTGAGGCCAATGAAAATTATTTGCAGGGGTTTCGGGGTAATAAGGTAGCAATGATTTTTCAAGATCCTATGTCGAGTTTAAACCCAACGGTGCGTGTTGGAAATCAAATTCTCGAAGCTTATCAATTGCATCATAAGGTGTCGACAAAAGAAGGTCGTGAAAAGGTGTTGGAAATGATGAGAAAAGTTACCCTGCCTAATCCTGAAAGACTTTATAAATCATACCCATTTCAATTATCTGGTGGGCAGCGGCAGAGAGTAATGATTGCAATGGCCCTTATAAATGACCCTCAATTATTAATTGCTGATGAGGCTACAACTGCTCTGGATGTTACTGTACAGCATGAAATAATTCAATTAATAAAACGGTTGCAAAAAGAGCTTGAAATTACAGTTTTGTTTATTACGCATGACCTTTCCATTTTGAACAACTTTGCTGATTATTTAATTGTAATGCGAGATGGAGAAATTGTAGAGCAAGGCAAGTATGATGAAGTTGCTGAAAATCCTCAAAACCCCTATACAAAAGCATTGAACACCTGTAGGCCTTCAAAAGAGAGTAGGGCCTATAAAATGCCTGAGATTGAACAAGTGATGGATGCGGATGAGGTGAAACTGGAAGAACGAAAATGGTGGATTGTAGATAAAAAAGATATTTTGAATATCAATCATTTAGATGTAACCTATAATAGTGGAACCAAAAAAGCTTTTAATGCACTAAAAGATATATCTGTCTCTATACGAAAGGGAGAAACTTTGGGAATAGTTGGGGAGAGTGGTTGTGGAAAAACTACATTAAGTAAAAGTATTTTGCAACTATTGCCTTTTATGGGTGATGTATTACTTGATGGCAAGCCTATTGTGATTAAAGATCGAAAAGGGGAAAAGCGATTCAGAAAACGCGTTCAATTTGTTTTTCAAGATCCTTATGCATCTTTGAATCCCAACATGAAGATTGGTGAGGCAATCATTGAGGTGCTTAAAATTCATGCTGTTTGTAAAGGTAAAAAGCAATGTGGCGAAAAAGTTAGTAGTTTGCTTGATCAAGTGGGATTGCAACAAGAACATGCTGGAAGATATCCCCATGAATTGTCTGGTGGACAGAGGCAGCGGGTTGCCATAGCCAGAGCACTTGCTACAGAGCCTGAAATACTTATTCTGGATGAAGCTGTGGCAGCATTGGATGTTTCTGTGCAGGCTAAAGTTCTTAATTTGCTCAATGATTTGAAACTGAAACTAGGTCTTACCTATATTTTCATATCACACGACCTGGAGGTTGTGCATTATATGTCTGATCGCATTATTGTGATGAAGGATGGAGTAATAGAAGAAAGAGGAGAGGCAGAAGAGCTTTTTAATCATCCATTAACAGAATATACAAAAAAACTACTGAATGCCAGCCCGGGGAAGA
>PKTE01000287.1 GCA_002869335.1 Salinivirgaceae bacterium
CCAATCACAAAATTGATATTCCAATCAAGATCACCATTTCCTGAATTTGTTATGTCAAATGCAATTTCAGTTCTTTCATTTGCACTTGCACTTACTACAATTGGTGTCTCATCAACAAAAATGTCAGGGATTTCAATTCCTGTTCCACTTAAAGCTATTGAATACGTAGGATTAGCGGGATCATCACTGGTTATTGTAAGGCCTCCAGCATAAAACTGAGCTGCAACCGGTGTAAAAGCAACATCAATTGCATAAGATGACAATCCATCAATAACAAAACTTGTTTCTGATGGTACATAAACTGCTTCATCACTTACAACATCACTTACCGTTAAAGGTTGGTCTCCTGTATTTAGAATGTAAAGTGTTTTTGTTTGTGTATAGTTCAAGAATGTATCATCAAAGTTTATTTCGGTATCATATGTGAAGATTTCCTTTGTTGTTCCACCTGTAACCGTTAATTCAATTGGAATGATAATTTCCGGTTCATCTGGGTCGTTACTTGTAATAACAATGCTAGCATTCTTTACACCTTCTGCTTGACTTGAAGCATCAAAAGAGAATGTTACTGTATTTGATTTTGCGCTATTCTCTTGACCATAATATTTATCAGCAACAACATATGAAGGCACCTCTATTCTAGAATATGCAAAACTACCTCCGTTATCTTGGCCCCATTCAGAAAATGTCACATCAAAATATCTGTTTTCGTCAATCAAATGGAGTGATAACGTTTGCCCGGGGACTCCTGACATTGAGTAATCTGTTGCATACCTCAAATTTTCATAAGTACCCGTTTCCATTACGTTAGCAGTTTTTCCAAGGCACCATTCTTCTGTTGTTTCGGTATCAGAATAAGAAGTCTGATTAAAAATATTAAAAAGTGGCTCATATTCACGACGAGTTAATGCAACAAAACCTGAAATAATATCCATATTTTCAGGTAAGGTATAATCTACATAAGGGGCTTTTGAGAAAGTCACCTCTTCTCCTGCTATAATTTTCATAGCCCACACTAATTTTTCGTCACCCAAATTATCAATAGTTACAACTTGAGTATTTGTAGCCCCAATAGCTAATGTCTCAGAAATAGATGTTACATCTACGCTGATATTAGGTTGTGTAAAACCGATTATGGGAATAAACACCCATAACCACAAAAATTGTAGTTTTCTTTTCATAATATTAGAATTTTAATTTTGAGGTATTAAATTTTAGTTTATATTTTTAGTTGACTAATAAAGAATCCATATGCATTAAGATTAACCAAACACGCTCTATTTAGTTTAATAAATTTGTGAATCGGGAGAAAAGTTTTTGTCTGCTTTAATCTTATCTCTAAGTAAAGATACAAATAACAGTAGCTAAAAGCAATTTTACATTATGGGAAAAACAACTCATTATTAGCATAATATCTTGCTAAAACAGGTAAAAAAACGGGTTGACTTTTGCAAACCAATTGATTTGATTAGCATTAATGAAATACTCATTTCACCACAACAAAATCTCCTTATATTTTTACTAACAAATCTTTAACAAAAAAATAACCTATTTCAGTTAAATGCTTAATATTAATCCAAGTAGACTATGAGAAAAAAGCCTTCACCATACACTAATCATTGTTACAAATTATGATTCTATTTCCAATAGTCTAAATCAAAGGTCGACTCTACTTTATCTTCGTATCTATCGTGTAATAAATGATAGAAATCAATATTTGTAATGTGCTCAATACTATCAACAGTTACAGCATATTCGAAAATATCCTTATCTCCTTTTTCATTAGGTATTAAAAAAGCAATGGTTTGCAAATCATTATCTTTTGTAATTAGAAAGGTTTTATAATAATGCGAAGGGACATCTACTTTATTCGGACCAATCTCCTCAATTACATTAATAAAAACAGGTCCTGTAGCCACATATATTTTTTCATATTTTTCAGCCCACTCTCTGGTTTTTGTTTCCAGTCTTTTCCAAATGCCTCGATTCAAAGAAGGGTGTTGGGGCGACATGTTACTGTAGTAAAAGCTCTCGTCCATTGCCAGCTGACTCCAGGTCATGTCTGCAGCCGGAGCCAAATGGCCTCTATCATAACCAGATTTAGAATAGTCTGCATCTGTGGCACTCCCGGTCAAAATTAGAGGATCTTCTTTAAAATTATTTTTTCGTTTGGCATCACCGTTTAATTCATCATTAGTCAGTTCCCAGGCTACCCATTTTGCTTGTTCCGTTTCCTCATCATACACAAGAGCATAGGCTTTATGGGATATAATTTGTTCATTTGATGCTTTTGCAGGTAATTCCAACGCTCCCGAACCGGCATACCCACATCCTGACAAAAAAACAGAAACAAATAACGTTATAGAAATTGTAATTTTTAAAAGACTAATCCTAAAATACATAGCATTTATTTTATATTTACAGACAAATTAAAGAACCTAAACCGAAAAAGCAAAACTAGTATAATTAAACCATTTATTTTTCAACTTGTTATACATTAAATTTAAAACAAATAATTATGAAAAAAAATATTGGCGTATTAGATAGAGTAATAAGAGTTTTAATTGCTTTGACGATAGCTGTACTCTATTTCATGGAAATTATTACTGGAACATTAGGTATAATTTTATTGGTTGTGGCTGGTGTATTTCTAATTACAAGCATAACAAGTTTTTGCGGCTTATACACAATTTTTGGAATTAGAACCTGCCCAATGAAAGAACCAAAAAAAGAGTAATTAACCCTTTGGAAAAGAAATCTTAACAGTTGTGCCCTTTGCTGGCACACTGTTAATTTCTATTTTTCCTTTATGCAATTTTACAAATTCATTTATTACTGAAAATCCTAACCCTGTTCCCTGTTCTCCAGCTGTACCCACATTTGAAAACATATTATCTCCATCAAGTAAACTGTTCACATTCCTCTCTTGCATTCCCTGACCATGATCAATAACAACAAGTACCCAGGAGTTTTTATGAGTAGAGAACCTTAGCATTACTTCGCCCCCACGATAGCTAAACTTTATAGCATTTGAGATTAAATTCCGCATAATGGTTTGAATCATATTGCAATCCCCATAAACTATATCCACACCATTAATATCAATTGATAGCTTAATTTCCTTACGTTCGGCAACAATTTGCTGTACAAACAAGATATTTTCAACCATCTCTTTCAAAGAAAATTTTGCAGGTTGAAACTGCAACTTATCCGTTTGAGCCCTTGACCAATCTAATAAGTTGTCAAGCAAATTGACCGCCTGAATTGAAGAATTGTGAGTGGCCTCAGACATATGAAGTAAATCATCATAATGATTTTCCTTTGAGCTTTCCATCAATAACTCAGTATATCCTACAATAGCATTGAATGGACTTTTTAGGTCATGAGCGATTATTGAAATAAATTTGTCTTTTGTTTTATTGGCCTGCACCAATGCTTTATTTTTTTCTTTAAGCTCTGTGATATCATAAAAATTTACCAAAGCAAAACCTGTTTTTTCATTACCTAAATTCAGATACTCAGCATTTATTTTAATCCAGGTAACTTCATTTTCACTTGTCAATCCCATCACAACATTTTTAACTGATCGCTTTTCACGTATCACAATTGCATCAGGGTGTTCTTGTGGTATAAAAGGTGATCCATCTTCATGAATTGTTCGGTTCATAAAAAACTCTGAATTAAGCCCTTCTAAACTTTCATCAACCTTTAAAATTCTTTTGGCTGCCTCATTAAATGACACAATTTTATTAGACTGATCAAACAGTAGCATGCCTTCATCCATGTTTTGAATGAGTTTTCGGTATTTTTCTTCGC
The DNA here is from genome assembly GCA_002869335.1 of Salinivirgaceae bacterium. Taxonomy (GTDB): domain Bacteria; phylum Bacteroidota; class Bacteroidia; order Bacteroidales; family Salinivirgaceae; genus Salinivirga. The sequence continues at coordinate 3,817 of PKTE01000287.1, forward strand.
TCTCTTTTAAGGCTGCAAGCGCTTTTTTACGTTGTTCAATATTACGCGAAACTCCAAGCACTTCAAGCTCTCCTTTTGCATTGATTTGAATAGTAACAGATACCTCAATCCATATTAGTTCACCATTTTTACATGGTTGTTGTAGCTCTTCTACAGATTTAACCAATTTAGTCGGATCTTTAGATAACATCTCCATTGCTTCAACAAGGCGCTTTTGAACCAATGCCACTGATTCGGGTGCTAAAGATTCAGTAATATTCTGCTTTATAGCCTCCTCAACTGTATAACCTCTAAGTCTTTCAACCGATGGCGACACATAAGTAAATCGCATTAGCGAAGCATTAAATATCCATATCACATCACTGATGTTCTCAGCAATAATATCATATTTCTCCTGCTGCTCCATTAACTTAAATTCGAGCTCTTTTCTGTCCGAAATGTCTCGAACAAAAGTAAACACTCGATTAATATTTGGATCGTGTAAAAAACTTTGACCGTGTGCCTCTACCCAAATATAACCCTTAGTTTTATGTATATGCCTATACTCAATTCTGTGACGTTCTTCGGGTTTTTTGAGAGCCTCTTCCCATGCCTCAAAAACACCTGCGTGATCGTCAGGGTGAATTACTGCGGCAAATGGTTTATTCTGTAGCTCTTCTACTTTATAACCTGTAATATACTCAGCAACAGGACTCACAAACAGCTGGTTCCCTTCTGCATCAATTTCTACAAAAATGTCTGATGATTTCTCAACCAAAACACGATACCGTTGCTCGGACAATTTTAAATCAGATTGTATCTTACTAATTTTTTGATTTTTTTTCTTCATAAGGATTTTAAAAACATACAATATCACAAAGTGTAAGATATTATACATTTACTTAATAAAGATACAATACGTAATAAATACCAAAAGGTTTGGTAAATTATATACTGAAATATAAAATAAGAAACTTTAATCCTTAAGCAGATCAAACTCACTTAAAAGCACTTTCCAATCGGTACTTTCAGTAACTTCTAAAAGCCTAACAGTTATCTGCTCTTTTAAGTCTACAGATAAACTTTCTGAAAACCCAAATGCATAAAGCTGTGAATTATAGCTGATAGGAAGCGTTTCATAAAGGCCTAATGTATCAAGTTGGGCAATATATTTTAATTGTGGCTCATCGTGCGATACGGCCTCAACATATCCGTTGGCCAAAGCATCCCTACACTCTTCCAATGTTTTAAAAGGCTTCAATTTTTTAAAAAACCTATGCTCAAGAAAAGCTTCTGTAGCTGAGTTTTCAATAACAGCAATTTTCTTCTCTTTGAAATCGTCAACACTATTCTGATTCCAACTCAGCTGATTAACAGTAAGTGAAGAGGCAATACTTGCAGTAAAACCTGAAATAATAATGATAGCTGCAAACATCCAAACCAGTCCAACTACTCTACCTCCAGGCGTTTTGGGCGATTTATCTCCATATCCAACGGTAGTCATAGTTACGGCAGACCACCAAATTCCACTACCCAAACCTTTTAAACCTGAACCAAACTCATCCTGATTTTTCTTCCTTTCAAAAAGCCAGGCGATAAAACCAAATATAAACACGACAAGAAACAAAGCTCCTATAGCGCGTAAAAAATTAAGTGAAAAAAACGACGATATAAATTGTAACCCTTTTTCAAATGAACTTACAGATGGCACCATAACTGTTGAATTTGAGATATAATAAGGTGCAGAAAAATCAATAACCTCGCTACGCTTACTTGTAATGGTTAGAGGATTTATAGTTAAATCTATATCGTGACTGGCTATGCCATTTACAACTTCATCCAAAGTAAGCTTTTTATACACAAATGGCTGCTTGACTTCTTTATTAATCTCTTTCCACAACCATATACTTATGCCATCTAAACCGTTACTTGTTTCAATAACAAATGGTGCTGATGGGTAATATCCAATAACTAATGTATCTTTATTTGAATTGGCATTTACGCTAATTAGAAATATAAAAACAATAACCAGCAGGGAAAAAACTCTTTTCATACTAACTTTTTTTAGTGTATTCAATATAATCTGTGAAATTAGAAAAATGTTTCTAACTATTATTAGATGGCAATGATATATGGTTCCAACAAATTAATCTGGACTTTTATCGATTTATCACTCTCCAAATCATAGTCTGTAACAACATTATTAGTTACAGAAATATGAACAACCCGATAAGCAGTTACCGTTAGTTCATCAGGAACAGCATTGTTGGCATAAGTATCTTTCATACGGTTCATTTTAGCCACCTGATCCTTATGCACTGCATAAATTTGATTAATGTTATCAATTTCATTAAAAATAACATAATCATCCGAAGTTAAGATTTTATCCGCCATATGTTTTTACATTTCAGAGTTAGTTAGCCCGAATAGCAAAATTTAATAAACGCGAGTTCGATATAAATTTAGAAGTATAGTTACAAAAATTTATGTAGAAATGCAATAAAATTTGAAGTTCGGGCAACCAAAAACATAGATAATATCAACTATATAGTGACAAAACTGATATTAAAACCCGATATAGAATCAACCCAAATATAAATCTATTATCTCCTTAAAATCTCGATATCTGCGTCGTGCCAATGGTATTCTTTTCCCATCAGCCATAACTAACATACTGGAATGCGTATCGTAAAGTCTGATATACTCAATATTCACAATGTAAGATCGATGTGTACGTAAGAATTTCTTTTCTGGAAGATCTATTTCAAAAACTTTAATATTTTTAGTTACAATATAATTTTTTCCTCCATCTATCACCAAATTTGTGTAGTTTCCATCCGCTTCAAAATAAAGTATCTCATTCAATTTAGCAAATTGAACTCCACTTAGTGTTGGAATTTTAAGCTTTTGTATTTCTAAGCTATCATACTCCTCAAGAAAAGCATTATATTTCAATGTCTTATCTTCATTGTGATTATGCTTTTTCCTTACCTTTTGAAGTGCTTCAAGTACTTCAGAAATTGAAACGGGTTTAACTATATAGTCTATAGCATTATTCTTAATCGCCTTGATTGCGTAGTGTTCAAATGCTGTGGCAAAAATTACTTCGAACTTAATCTCATCAAAACTACGCAATAAATCGAAACCGGTAAGTTCTGGCATTTCCACATCTAAAAAAATAACATCTGGCTCTAAAGCCTTAATCAACTCAATAGCTTTAAGAGGATTGGTTTCTGTTGCCAAAATTTCATACAAATTTGGCTCCATTTCAATTATGCTCTTCAATGCATTGATGGCATCTAATTCATCGTCAACAATTATAACTTTTGTTTTTCTCATACTCCAAATTAGCTTAAGTTAATTAACAACACTACTCTTGTACCCGGATATATTTCATTTTTCGGATACGCTTCAGAAATAGATAAAGTTACTTTTTCTTTATTCATTTCCTCTAAAAGTTGCAATCTTTTATGTGTAATCTCTGTACCAAATGATTTATGATTCTTTCTTGTTTTGGAATTATATTGCTTTGCGTTCTCAATACCAACACCATTATCTTGCACCACAATCTGCAAGGCATTTTCGACAATTTGAGCCTCAACTAACAACTCTCCTGTCTCTTTTCTCAGCCGTAAACCGTGGTGAATTGCATTTTCAACAAACGGTTGAATAATTAATGGTGGGACCTGTATTTTATCTAAATCAATTCTACTACAGATATCAAATTTGAATGTAAATAAATCTTTGAAACGTAGCTGCTCCATTTCCATATACCTTTCCAACGCATCAAACTCTTCTCTCAATGTTATAGTATGGTTTTGTGAATTATTCAATATATTCCTCATCAAACGACCAAGCTTAGATAAATAATCGCTTGCCTTAACCTTTTCATTTTTAAGAATATAACTCTGCACACTATTCAATGAGTTATATATAAAGTGGGGATTCATTTGTGCACTTAATGCTTGCTGTCTGGTACGATTGAGCTCTTGCTCAACCAAATGTCGTTTCCGGGCCTCACGTAATTTTATACGTAAAACAATTATAAAAATACCTGCTACAAGTAATAAAAAGGTAAAAACAGCAACTACCCTAAACCATATGGTATTATAATAGGCTTTATTAATTTTAACAATGACCGTTGCTGGTGTTTTACTAGTTAATCCCGAAGAATTTTTTGCCATCACTTTAAATGCATAATTACCCGGGGACAATGCCGAATATTGAGCTTTAAGGTCATGACTTTCTCTCCAGGTTTTATCAACTCCTTCAAGTTTATATAAGTATGTCAATTGATCGTTTCGTTGATAGTTTAGCCCGACAAATTCGAAAGCAATATAATTCTCATCGTAATGTAAATTATAACTACTCTGATTTATGGTGTCTTTACCATTTATAGAAATATTGGTTATAAAGATGGGAGATTCACTAAAACTCATGTTTATTGGGAAATGGCTAACACCCTCTGCAGAAGCAGCATAAATCAGCCCTTTAAAAGATGTAATTCCATTAATATCGTCACTTAATAAACCATTTCCACTGGAAATACGAATAGCATTCTCAAAACTTAATGAATCTCCAATCTTTTCCAATCGAAAGACTCCATTATTTGTGCTAACAAAGAGAATTGAGTCCAAATCAACTAATCCACTTACAGAAACATTTTTAAACATACTGTTTTTAAAGCTTTTAACTTTATTTCTATAAATGCTTATAAGCCCATATTATTTAGTTGAAATCCATACGACGCTATCTCTAGCCCGAATTATTGAATTAGATCTTGATCTGAGTAAAGGACTCAATGCTAATTCTGTTGCTTTCTTTATAACGGTATTATACTCCATAATTCCATTGTTCGTAGCAAACCAAATTAAGGTATCATTATACAACAAAGCATCGTAAACATCCTGAAAATACTTACTCTTATATAATATGGGTAAAACGTTTGGATTCAAAAAATCATAAATATGTCTGCCGTGAAATAAAACCAACCTATCACCTATCTTAACTGATGCATCTGCAAAACTCCTACTCTTTAGTTTTTTCATTTGATTTTTATAAATCAACCTGTTTCCATTTCTGGTAAAACTAATTAATAATGAATCTCCGAAAAGTTTGAGTTCTTCGCATGTGATGGAATTATCTTGAATATCAACATATTTGTTAGTCAAGCCATTTTGATTGTATGTATAATATTTTGGTCCAAGACCTGCAAAATAAACAGCATTCTTATTGGCATCTATCTTTCTAATTGGCGTATTTGTTATTCCCGAGTTTTTATCCAAATGCCCATAGCATAAGGGTGAAAAATAGTATACACCATTGTATAATGTACTTACCCAAATCCCTTTTTCGCTATCCTCAAGAATAGAGGTTACTGACTGACCCGGTAATAGATGATACTTCTTTTTAGTAAAATTAGAGTCTTCAAAAACGACTGCTCCACCCTGATGAAAACCAAACCACAAATTATTGTTATTGTCTTTTGAAATCCACAATATATCTTGTGGAAATTTAACTACTTGACTAGTGCCATTTTTATCAAAAATAAATAATTGCCTATAATCAGAGTAATAATATTTATCATCAAATTTTTCTATTATAGATCTACAAGAAAATTGCTTTGAATCAAAGGTGTGTATTGAATCTTCAATAAAAGGGTTTTCAATATTTATACGCATTTCACCATCCTTCTTGGATGTAAACAAATATTTATCCTCTATTTTTGTAATCAGATTAAGATCTTTGGACTTAGGCTTAAGCTCAAATATCTCTCCTTGTGGTGATATCTTAAGGATGTTCTTATAATAAATCCCAAAATAGACATTATCAGAACTATCGACATAAAAACTCTTTTTAAGCGGATAATAACCCTCTAGATTTCGTTTTTGAATATCATTGTTGTATGAGAAGATATATAAAGAATCATTTTCAATATAAGCCAGCTCATTAGTGATCATCACAAACCACATACGCTTTTTATAGTCCTCAAAAATCTCTAAAACAGTACTTTCAGGCAAGCCATTTTCTGCACTATAATTTTTAAAATCATAACCATTAAACCTGCTAACTCCTTCATCTGTAGTAATCCAAATATAACCTTTATGATCTTGCACTACCTGATATACTTCAGAACTCAGAAGTCCATTATCAACATTAAAATGTTTAAGCACTTTTTGCGCATACCCACTAACAGTAATAGTTAATACAAGGGCAATTGAATATATAATCTTTCTTCTTTTCATGCCTTAAAAACTAATGGCAAATATAATCAAATTAGACACAAGCTATTTTTATTAACCTATTACATTAAAACAGCTTAAGAATAAATTCATAATCATTCACTTTAAACATGTTAAGACAAAGAATCAAACACTTATTAAAAATAATCTGACATACAACAATTTACATCGCCTTTAATTTTACGAATCTTCTTGTTATATCGGTTATGTTTTTATAATTTTGCCGCGTTTTTCTTTTAAAAGCAATAAAAATGGAGTATTCGTTTAGTAACATAGAGCCTAAATGGCAAGAAGAGTGGCGCAAAAACAAAACCTATAAGGTTGAAGTTGATAATAGCAGGCCAAAATTCTACGTATTGGATATGTTCCCTTATCCTTCTGGAGCAGGGCTACATGTGGGGCATCCGCTAGGCTACATTGCATCGGATATTTTCTCAAGATATAAACGTCAAAAGGGATTTAACGTGTTACATCCAATGGGTTACGATGCCTATGGATTGCCAGCAGAACAGTATGCCATTCAAACTGGTCAACATCCAGCGGTAACAACTGAAATCAATATCAAAAGATATCGTGAGCAGTTAGACAAAATCGGTTTCTCATTCGACTGGAACAGAGAAGTACAAACCTGTGATCCTGAATATTATAAATGGACTCAATGGGCATTTATTCAAATGTTTAATCATTGGTTCAACAACGAAACACAAAAAGCAGAACCCATTGCTGATCTTGTTACTGAATTTGAGAAAAACGGCAACAATGGAATAAATGCTGCATGCTCACCAACAGAGGTCTTTACAGCCGAAGAGTGGAAAGCAAAAGACGAAAAAGCACAACAGGAAACATTACTAAATTATCGTATTGCCTACCTTGCAGATACAATGGTAAATTGGTGTCCTGAGTTAGGTACAGTGCTTGCCAACGACGAGGTAAAAGATGGTGTTTCTGTTCGCGGAGGCCACCCTGTAGTACAAAAAACTATGCGCCAATGGTCACTGAGAGTAAGTGCATATGCTGAAAGACTACTTGCCGGATTGGATAAAGTTGATTGGAGTGACTCCTTGAAAGAGATTCAGCGTAACTGGATTGGAAAAAGTATAGGCGCATCAGTACATTTCAAATTGGATGGACACGATCATCAAATTGAGATTTTCACAACACGCCCGGACACACTATACGGAGCTACCTTTATGGTAATGGCACCTGAGCATGAATTGGTACGTGAGCTTACAACACCAGATCATAAAGAAGAAGTTGAAAAATATATTGAATGGGCTGGTAACAGAAATGAACGTGAGCGTATCGCTGATGCAAAAAGTATCACAGGAGTTTTCACAGGAGCTTATGGTATTAACCCCATCACAAATGAGAAAATTCCTATCTGGATTGCCGATTATGTTTTAATGGGATATGGTACAGGAGCAATTATGGCTGTACCTGCACATGACAGTCGCGATTTTGCTTTTGCAAAACATTTCAAACTACCAATCATTCAGGTTGTTGTAGGTGAAGGTGATAAAGAAAGTGATCCTGCCAATTGGGAGGAATCTTACGATGCCAAAGAAGGTAAAATGATCAATAGCGACCTTATCAACGGCTTGGATGTGAAAAAAGCTATTGAAACCATTACTAAACATATTGAATCTCAAGAATTAGGTAAAAAACAAATCAACTACAAGCTACGCGATGCTATTTTCAGTCGTCAACGTTATTGGGGAGAGCCTTTCCCAGTTTATTACAAAGACGATATGCCATACGTACTTGATGAAGATAAATTGCCATTGGAGCTACCAGAAGTTGATAAATATTTACCAACAGAGGATGGCCAGCCACCGTTAGGTCGCGCCAAAAACTGGACAACGGAAGATGGACACCCACTAGAATTAAACACAATGCCTGGTTTTGCAGGCTCATCAGCGTATTACTTGCGTTACATGGATCCACGAAACAATGATGCCTTGGTTTCAAAAGAAGCTAACGAATACTGGCAAGATGTGGACCTTTACGTAGGCGGGACAGAGCACGCTACTGGTCATTTGATATACTCTCGTTTCTGGAATAAGTTTTTATTTGATATTGGCAAAGTAATCAAAGACGAACCATACAAAAAACTGATCAACCAGGGAATGATTCAGGGTCGTTCAAACTTTGTGTATAGAATCAAAGGTGAGAACAAATACGTTTCATTCGGATTACGTAAGGACTACGACGTTACACCTATTCATGTTGACGTAAATATTGTAGATAACGATATATTGGACACAGAAGCATTCCGTAATTGGCGTCCTGAATTCAAAGATGCCGAGTTCATCCTTGAAGATGGCAAGTACGTTTGTGGATATGCTGTTGAGAAAATGTCAAAATCGATGTTCAATGTAGTAAACCCTGATATAATCATCGAAAAGTATGGTGCTGATACACTTCGCCTCTACGAAATGTTCCTTGGACCGGTAGAACAAAGTAAACCATGGGATACTAAGGGAATTGATGGAGTTCACCGTTTCCTTAAAAAATTCTGGCGCTTATTCTATGAAGGCGAAAATCTCATCATCACTGATGAGCAACCTAACGAAAACGAGTTGAAAGTTATCAATAAAACCATTCATAAAATTGGTGACGATATTGAGCGCTTTTCATTCAATACAGCCATTTCAGCATTCATGATTTGTGTAAACGATTTAAATGATCTGAAATGTCATAAAAAAGCTATTCTTGAACCGCTTACTATTATGTTAAGCTCATTTGCACCACATATTGCAGAAGAGCTATGGCATGCGGCAGGAAATACTTCTACAGTAATTGATGCTACTTTCCCAACGTACGACGAAAAGTACTTGAAATAAGACGAAATTGAGTACCCGGTATCATTCAACGGTAAAACCCGTTTCAAATTAAAACTACCGGCAGACGCAAGTAAAGATGAGATTGAAGCTGCTGTAATGGGGCACGAAAACTCTCAGAAATATTTAGAAGGTAAAACACCTAAAAAAGTCATTATTGTACCCAAAAGAATTATAAATATCGTACTATAAGTCGCTTTTCGTCAAAAAATTAGCTTGTTAACATATTGTTGAGAAAACAATGTCAGTTTTTGCTTGTTTATCTCCAATATTTTATGACTTTTGCAAAAAAATCAGGTAGCATAAAAATGAGTAAAGTTTTAAAAATCAATACTACACGTCAGGACGTGCTAAAAGAGATGCGCAGATGGATAATCATGACATTCGGATTATTCATTAACGCCTTTGCATGGACAGCGTTTTTAATTCCAACTAAAATTATTGGTGGTGGGTTAAGTGGTATTTCTACTCTTATTTACTACATGACAAACATACCAGTTGGGGTTATTTATTTGATTATAAACATATTATTGGTATTAATTGCCATTAAAATATTGGGCGCCAGCTTTGGGGTTAAAACCATTTTCAGCGTACTGGTATTAGGTGGATTTTTATCACTACTACAAGGATTTATAACAGAACCTCTTGTAGACGACATATTCTTGTCTGCAGTACTTGGAGGAGCCCTTGCAGGAGCAGGAATAGGTATTGTATTTACACAAGGTGGAAGTACAGGTGGAACCGATATTTTTGCCATGATCATCAATAAATATTACAATATCAGTCCGGGTAGATTGATTTTGTATTTTGATGTAGTAATAATATCATCAAGTTTCTTTGTATTTGACTCTGTTGAAAAGCTAGTGTATGGATTCGTTACAATGGCCATTGTAGCCTGGGCGATAGATATGTTATTATCAGGTAGCAAACAATCCACACAAATATTCATTTTTACAAAATATCACGAAGAAGTTTCAAAAGAATTAAACGAACACGTAGGCAGGGGCATGACATTGCTTGAAGCCGAAGGTTGGTATAGTAGACAAGCCACAAAAGTTATAATGGTGGTTACACGCAAGCACGAGATGCCTCAGGTGCTGCGAATTGTAAAATCAATAGATCCGGATGCCTTTGTGTCAGTTGCTTCGGTAATGGGGACATATGGCAAAGGATTTGAAAACATAAGAGGCTAACGAAAAATAATTGTATGAGTAAAAAATTACTTAGTTTAATAATTTTCATCACACTTGGAGCAGCACTGGTAGCTTTTATTTTTATAAGCAAGCCGTTCCAGGCACAAAACAATGCACCGGAAGTGAAAGAGATTATAGAGGAGCCGGTAATTGAAATGAAGTATGGAATTCCTGTTGATTCATTTTTGATTTTTAATGACAGAATTAGACGTAACCAAAGTTTAGCAGAATTGCTCAAACCTTATAAAGTTTCTCCTTTACAAATTGATCAAATTGCCAAGCAAAAAGAGGTTTTCGATGTAAGATACATGCGCTTTGGTAAAGATTATTCCGTATTTTGCAATAGTGATACATCAGCTGCTTATTTCATTTATGAGCACACTCCTATTGCCTATGTGAAAATTGAATTTGGCGATACAGTTGCCATGTCGATGGAGCAAAAAGAAGTTACTAAAGTGCGCAGAATAGCTTCTGGGTTTATTGAATCGAACTTGTGGAATGCAATGCTTGATTATGATATTGACCCAATGATGTCTATCGAGCTTTCTGAAATATATGCATGGAGTATTGACTTTTTTGGATTGAAAAAGGGAGACCACTTTTCAGTCATTTACGACGAAGAATATGTTGATACAGTTCGTGTAGGAATAAGTAAAATCCATTCTGCAGTTTTTAATCACCGCAATAAAGACTTTTACGCCATTTCATTTGAACAAGACAGCGTAGAAAGCTTTTTTGATAGTACTGGAGGATCATTACGCAGAGCTTTCCTTAAAGCTCCGTTGCGTTATAGTAGAATCTCCTCAGGTTTCTCATATAACAGACGACACCCAGTTTTAAAAATTTATCGTCCACATACTGGAATTGATTACGCTGCTCCTACAGGAACACCTGTGCATTCAGTTGGTGACGGAGTTGTAGTTGCTAAAAAATACACACGCCAGGGTGGTCGAATGGTGAAAATTAAGCACAATAGTGTTTACACAACAGGATACTTGCATTTGTCCAGATATGGTAAAGATATAAATGTAGGTGCCCATGTTCAACAAGGTCAGGTAATAGGTTACGTAGGTTCAAGCGGTTTGGCCACAGGCCCACATCTTGATTTCCGCTTTTGGAGAAATAATAAACCAATCGATCCGCTCAAAGTAGAATCACCACCTGTGGAACCAATCAAGAAGGTTAATCGTGAGGAATACGAACGTATTCGCGATAATATGATTGAGCAACTGAAAGAAGCAGATGAGAAACTTCATGTAGTTCACCCTGTTTTAGCTGAAAAAATTAAAAGAAAAAGAGCCAAAGATCACGAAATTATGGACATGATTGCTCGTTACGAATACCGCAGTAAAAACATTGATTTCCCAAATAAACCAATTTCAATGCCGGGAAATAGTGAATGGGTATTGCAATAAATGAAACTATAAACAATAAAAATAACGGCCGTTGTAGAAATACACGGCCGTTTTTATTTTCATATATTTGCTTACTTATATTGCATCTAGAATAAACATTGGCACTGCATTCTAATTTTAATAAAAAACTAATTATTGTCCCTGCCAAAATACAATCTGTTTATTAACCTCTTAAAATAATGAAGAATATTTCACAAAATAACCCAGAATTCTATACATCAATTGCAAAATATTACGATTATATTTTCCCTCTTAAAAACCCTGCTTTTGCATTCACAAAATCATTGATTGACAAAAAAATGAGTATTCTCGATGCTGGTTGCGCAACTGGAAGCTTAAGTATAGCCCTATCACCATATTGCCATAAAATAAAAGGAATTGACCTGGATTCTGAAATGATAAAAATGGCTCAAATAAAAGCAACTAATTATTCGAATACAACATTCGAAGAAGGAGACTTATTAAATTTTTTAGTTGATAATCAAGAAAATGATTACGATTTAATAATATGCTATGGAAATACTTTGGTCCACATATTAGCATTAGAGGATATAAGTAATTTTCTAGGCCAGGTATTTAAGTTATTAAAATCAGGTGGAAGAATTTCCATACAAATTCTCAATTACAATTATATTCTAAATGAGAATATAACTTCGCTTCCTACAATTGAAAACGAACATATCAGATTTATTCGAAATTATAATTTCAAAGCAAACTTACAGTTGATAGATTTCAATACGGAACTAATATTGAAAGAAACGAAAGAAAGAATAAAAAACACAACAGAATTAATCGCTATCAAACCTGATGAATTAAAAAGTCTACTAATAAAGACTGGTTATAAAAATATTGAAATGTACAGCTCTTTTAAACGAGAAACTTACAACAACAAGGAACTACCATTAATAGTAACTGCTGAAAAATAATTAAAATCCATAAATTGAGAAGCCTCCATCTACGGCAATGGTTTGCCCTGTAATATACCCCGCTCCTTCTGAACAAAGAAATGCCACAACCGAAGCGACTTCATCAGGTTCACCAATACGTTTCATTGGTGTTCTATCCAGTACTTCTTTTTTATAAGCTTCATCTTTCAAAACCTGCTTTGCCAAGGGTGTAGCAATGTACCAAGGCGCAATAGCATTTACCCTAATACCATCTTTAGCCCACTCAGCAGCCAGATTTTTAGTTAACTGATTCATGGCAGCCTTACTCATGGCATAAATAGCTCCTGTGCGCAAATGAGCCAAACCTGCCACAGAGCTCATGAAAATAACATTGCCCTGTTCCGACTTTTTTAGTGATGGATAAACCTTACGAGTAAGTTCGTAACCCGATCTTAGGTTTGTATTTATCAGCTCCTCAAACTCTCCATCTTCCACATCTTTGACAGCTTTACGAATATTGGTTCCCGCATTATTAACAAGTACATCAAGTCGTCCATACTCCTTATTAACAAATTTTGCTATTGCGTCAAGGTCTTTGCGCTGAGAAACATCAGCACTAAAAGTTACAGTTTCACCTTCAATAGATACGGATGCGTCGTTTAAATCTTCCTCATGGCGTGCCACCATGATAACTTTTGCACCATTTTCAGCAAATAACTTTGAAACATGATAACCAATTCCTTTACTCGCTCCTGTAATAAGAACTAACTTATTCTGAAAGTTTATCTCCATAATAAAATTTTACTGGAATACATGAAAATTAATATCTCAATTATATTACCTGATCAATTAGAAATTGTTGGATCAGCTGATTGAATTGTTCTGGATTTTCAATCTGCGGACAATGACCTGCATTATCAATAAGCTGAACCTTTTTACGCCAAAGAGTTGGTATTTCTAATTTATCGAAATATGTTCTTTTGAGGATCTTATCATAGCGGCCTTGGAAAATAGCAATGGGCTGTGTCAGGTTTTTTATATTCTCTGATTCATTACCCATGACTGAATGCATTGTTATAGATTCAGCTAGAATTGAACGCATAGCAGGGTCTGCCTTTTTTATGCTTTGAATTAATAAATTATCTAATTCAGAGCCTTTTTTCACAAACAGCTTAGCAATCCGAGAAACCTCATCAGTATTCAATTTTGATTGTTGCGTAAGAGCGTAATCTGGATGGCCGTAATGACTATCTTCAAGTTTATTATTTTCACTAAAGGGAGGAGCTCCAAAAATAACCAAGCCCTTTGCTCGCTGGCTAATCTGAGGCCAGGCATTCATAAGCACATGAGCTCCAGTTGAATGCCCCACAAAAAAAGCATTCTTTATATCAAGCTTCTCAATCCAATTAACCATAATCTGGGTCAATGCTTCCAACGTGTAAAAAATCTCTGGCTCTTTAGCCGGTTTACTATTTCCATGCCCTGGCATATCAGGAGCTAGCATTCTGTATTTCTGAAACTCTTTTGCAGTGAATTGATTTTCAAATGAATCTGAAGATAACGAGCTTCTGTGAAAAAATACAATTGGATCTCCATTAACACCATTATCTTTATAAGAAAGAATAATACCGTCAAGATTAATCTCCTTTTGCAAAGGTTTTTTTTCTAAGGTTGGTTGCCCTGTTGTTTTTGCCATTGCATTAATTTATTAAATGGCTTTTATTTTAAAACCTATGTAAGTTAGACAAATTAACATCGTGTGGCAAATTTATTTTCTAAAGAGATATTAAAAATTAAAACAGTGTGACAAATGAAAACGATAAATGTTAACTAATCGCTCAATTTATTTCGAATAAATTTGCACTTTTATCTCATTAAAATATCTGATTTATGATTAAGTTCCACTCAGTAGTAATTTTTGTTAAAGATATTGAGCGTTCGAAGTTATTTTATACTGAAATTTTAGAAGAAGAGATTGAACATGATTTTGGTAAAAATATAATGTTCAAAAGTGGCCTTTCCTTATGGGAAATTGGTAAAAATCATATTATAGCTCAAAAGGTGAATACCAATAATATGGGTAACAGAATTGAACTGTATTTTGAATCTGAGCATCTGGAAACGATTTTTGAAAAACTGAAAACTGCAAACACATCTTTCTTACATGAAATTCAAGAAGAGCCATGGGGTCAAAGAACCCTTCGTTTTTTTGATATAGACAATCACCTGATCGAAATAGGAGAACCACTTCCATTTTTTATCAGAAACATGCATAACAAAGGAATGTCTATTGAAGAAATAGAAAAGAAAAGCGGTGTACCTTTAAGTACAATCAAAAAAATATTAGAATAAAAAAGCGCCGGAGAAAATCCCCGGCGCCGAATAAACATTTTGAAAATTTATTGCAATTTCGCTTTTACAATTTCAGAAATTAGCTTACCATCTGCGCGGCCAGCCATAGCCTTATTAGCCATTCCCATTACTTTACCCATATCTTTCATAGAGGAAGCACCTATTTCAGCAATTATCTTTTCTATTTGCCCTCTAATTTCATCCTCAGACAATGGGGCCGGCAAAAACTCACGAATCACCCCAGCCTCAAATAATTCTTTTTCAGCCAATTCAGGGCGATTTTCTTTTTTATAAATGTCCGCTGAATCTTCGCGTTGTTTCACAAGTTTTTGTAACATTTTTAGTTCAGTAGCCTCATCTATTTGATCACTACCACCAGCTTTAGTTTTCTCTTGCAAAATAGCATTCTTTATAGCTCTAATCGCTTCAAGTTTCTCTTTATCTTTGGCCTTCATGGCCTCTTTCATCTTTTCTGTAATTATTGCTTCTAAACTCATAGTTTTTCTGTTTATTGAATTCAGAATATAGAATTCAGAATTCAGAATGTATTATTAAAGTGATTGTCTAAGCTTAGACATATAGCTTTCAATTAATTTACTAACCTCTTGAGCAGTATTGCTTAGTTGCTCTATTTCCCCATATCCCAGATCTCTAGCCAAAATCAAAAAATACCTTGTTTCTTCTAATGATCCTTGAGAGATATTCATAAATCTTAACTTATCCTTTATCCCCCATTTTTAAAATCCTTCAGCGATATTTGCTGCAACTGAAGCACTGGAACGCCTTATTTGAGAAGTTATCCCAAACATCTCTGCTTTAGGAAAGCTCTCGCTAAATTTATACACTTCCAATACCAATTGATGGGATTTCTGCCAAACAATTAAATCTTCAAATGATTTCGCTGTTTTTTGAACTTGCATTACAAATTCTATATTCTTAATTCTGGATTCTGACTTCTAACATATTATACCCTCTCTTTACTCAGTCCTCAAAGCTCAATCCTCAGATTCTAATCCACATTCTTATTCAAATATGAATTATCGGGGTTGATACTTGGTCCATCTTCATCATCACTCAAAGTATATTTTGATACCTCATCACTATCATCTGACGGATTACTGGCCAACTTTGTCTTACGACGAAGATATGCTGGTACTGACTCCAATTCTTCCAATTTTTTACCATCCCAACGAGGACTCTCTTCTACCTTAGTTGTTTGATTAGTTTGTGGTTTAAACAATCCACCATTATCATTTGAATCTGGCTGTGGAACGAATGGCGTTTCATCAACATCGGAAGGTGGAATAGGATCGTCAAGTGTTAAAATATGCTCCTCTACATCTGTCTTTTCCTCAATTTTATCTTCAATTTCTTCCGTTGGCTCGTCTTCAGGATCAGCTTTTAAAACGACTTTTTCAACCTGCGCAGCTCTTTTAGCATATATTTCAGGAATTACGTCTGTATCAAAACCGGTAGCAATAACAGTAACTGCAACTTTATCACCTAATTGTGGATCTGAACTTAATCCCCAAATTACATCTGCATTTTGCCCGGCTTCATCCTGGGCAAAGTCTGTAATTTGACCTATTTCATCCATTGTAACTTCATCAGTACCAGAGGTAATATGAAGTAACATATTTTTAGAACCGTGGATATCATTATTATTCAACAATGGCGATGTCAAAGCCTTTTCAATAGCTTTTACTGCTCTGCCTTCTCCTTCTGCAGTGGATCTACCCATCAAGGCTACGCCACTATTATGCATTACAGTATAAACATCTTCAAAATCAACATTTACTACACCTTCGACAGTTATAATCTCAGCAATTCCTTTGGCAGCTGTGGTTAAAATATCATCAGCATGACTAAATGCTTTTAAGGCAGAAGAGTCACCATAAATCTCTCGTAGCTTCTCATTATTAATTACAAGTAACGAATCTACGTGCTCTTTCATGCGCTCAATTCCTTCTATGGCCTGATTAATTCGGCGCTTTCCTTCAAATAAGAAAGGAATGGTTACAATACCAATTGTGAGTATTCCTTTTTTCTGTGCTTCTTCAGCAATAACAGGAGCAGCACCAGTACCAGTACCACCTCCCATACCAGCTGTAATAAATACCATTTTTGTATTAGCTCCAAGCACTTCATCTACTTGTTCCAGGCTTTCAATAGCAGCTTGTCGTCCTTTTTCAGGTTTACTTCCAGCTCCTCTGCCTCCTGTCAAACTCTCTCCTAACTGTACTTTAACAGGCACAGGACTTTTGGCTAAATCTTGTGCATCTGTATTACACACCACAAAATCTACTTCGTTAATGCCTTGCTCGTACATGTAATTTACAGCATTACCTCCACCTCCTCCTACTCCAATTACCTTAATAATTGAAGATCTGTTTTGTGGCAAATCAAATTGCATTAAGTTTTCTTCGCTCATATACCTGAGTTTTTCTATTTCTACATTTGCGTATCATCAAGATCAAATAGGTCGCCCCAAAGCTTACCTACCGTGTTTTTAAACTTACTTGGCTTTTTATCTTTTCTCTTCAAATCCTCTTCAATTGCTTCTGGAGCTTCAGCAACATCCTCTTCTTCAACTTCAGTTTCAAATTCAAATGGACGTTCAGTTACTTCTTTTGCGCTATTAGTATCTTTATACCCTTCTATAATTAAACCAATTGCAGTGGCTAATGTAGGGTCGTGCACAGTATCTTTTGAATCTCCGGTAGCTGCAACTCTTGGCTTACCAATCCTTGTCAACTGACCCGTTTTATATGCCATAAGTTGTGGCAAGTTCTCAAGCATTGCGCCACCACCAGTAACAACAATACCAGCTCCTAGCTTTCCACGAAGGTCGTTAGAATCAAGTTGATAAACTACATGTTCAATAATCTCCTCCATTCGAGCCTGAATAATTCCAGCTAAATGCACAAAAGAAATCTCTTTATGAGGCATACCATTAATTCCCGGAATTTTCACCACTTTATTCTTATCACTGCTGTTTACAAGAGCTCGTCCAAATTCCTTTTTAAGTCTTTCAGCGTAACGCAATACAATATTACATCCTTGCTTAATATCGTTTGTTACTGAAAACCCTCCTAAGGGCACTACAGCTGTGTGTACAATTCTTTTATCGCGATATACAGCTAAATCAGTTGTTCCACCACCTATATCAATCATAGCTACTCCAGCTTCAAGCTCATCTTCACTTAAAACTGCACTAGAAGAAGCCAGTGGCTCCATGATCAATTTTTTAACTTTAATGCCGACACGGGTAACACATTTTTTAATGTTATTGGCAGCACTTATTTTTCCTATAACCACATGGAAATTACCTTCTAAACGTTTACCAGCTACTCCAACAGGATTCTCTACTCCTTGCGCATCATCAACGGTATAACCTTGAGGTAAAACATGGATAATTTCTTCACCCATATCCACAGCAGTATTATACATCTGATCAACCAGTTCTTTTGTATGTGCAGATGTAATCTCCTCTTCATCAGAACCTAACTGTATATATCCACTGGTACGCTGAGAACGTATGTGTGCGCCGGCGATACCTACAAAAGCCTCCTTAATCTTCATCCCTGCCTTTTCTTCGGCTTCAGATACAGCTGACTGAATACTCTGCACGGTTTCTTCAATATTTAACACCTCTCCTCTTCTAACGCCCTTGGAATCATGTCTTCCCAGGCCAAGAATTTCAAATTTTCCACTATCGGTTTTTCTTCCAATGATTGCTATAATCTTGGTTGTACCGATGTCAATTGCTGATATAATACTATTCATTGCCATTATTTATAACTATCTTTTTGTACAAACAACCTGATTTTTATATTTAAGATTGACCCGGCTGTATTTATTCCAGCCTAAGTTACTAAAACCTTTATAATATATTACTTTGAGTTTTAAAAATTTATTCAACATTCCATCAACAGTTCCAAAGTCGATTACATGAGTTCCTACTTTAGGAATCAATTCAAATTCGCCTTTGTTCACATACATTTGATCTATTTGTCTTTTCAAGAGACTATCATTATAAATAAATGATGCCATCTTATAGATATCATCAATCATCACATTTTCCGCTCCCTGGCTCTGCACAATAGAATCAACGGTTACTTTTGATGTTAATGTGCTTTTATAATAAATATCTCCTGAAACAACCAATACGCGACTGGTAAAGTTGGGCGACATGGGTAAAATATAACCATCTTCACTTAAATAAAAAGATTGTCCCATTTTGTTCACGATTCTTGCAATTGGATTGCGCTGTGAAATATTAATATAAAAACTACCATCAACTGTTGACCAAACCTGGGCATTCGAGATCATGGGCATGTTATTGAGTAACATCTCTTCTACTTTTCCATCAGGAATGTCATCTATTGGATACCCCCACAATTTCACTTCCATAGTCTTCAATAAATTCACCACATCTTCTGATTTAATGAACTTATATTTTATGCTATCCTGAATATCAACTTTAACATTTTCGCACAACACACTGCTCATTTTGCTTTCTACAAAGCTTAAAGTTATAAGCATGTAAAGCAAAATGCCCAAAAATGTGATATGTTGTCTAATAAATTTCAACTTTTATATCTCTTTTTCAATTTGAGGAACCAACGTACTAATATCGCCGGCACCCATGGTTACCAATAATTCTAACTTACTGTCTTTTAACCTATCAACCAAATCATTCATCTCAACCAGTTCTACCTTAGCCTGATCAACTTCATCAGCAATAAGCTTAGAAGTTACACCTTCCATTGGAAGTTCTCTGGCAGGATATATTGGCAATAAAAATACTTTATCTGCCAAATTTAATGCTGTGCCAAACCCCTCATAAAAATCTTTAGTGCGGCTATATAAATGAGGTTGAAATACAGCTGTAATTTCTTTTCCAGGAAAAGCCATTTTTGCAGATTCAAGACAAGCTTTGATTTCTGTAGGATGATGAGCATAGTCGTCAATGAAAATTATGCTATCGTTTCTACGCAATTGAAAACGACGCTCCACACCTTTTAAGGTTGCAACTCCTTGCTGTAAGTCACTTTTATCTATTCCGGCCTCTAAAGCTAATGCTGCGGCAGCTATTACATTTTCAAAATTATAGCTTCCTGCCATATTCAATATAACTCTATCAATGCGTTCATCTTTAGCAATTAGATCAAACACATATCTTCCATTTTCATACTCAACATGCTCCGGATAATAATCTGCCTCAGAAACAGCACTATATGTTAATTTCAAACCATTAGACTGCAATAAGTGAGCAGCATCCTTTTTCACGATAACCGGACCATTATTTGCATATGTTTTATTAGCAAAATCCTGAAATGCTTCCTTCACAGCATCAAAATCACCATAAATATCCAAGTGGTCAGGCTCAATACTACTAATGAGAGCTAGAGATGGATCAAGTTGCAAGAAGGAGCGATCATATTCATCCGCCTCCACAACAGTATAGCTGGCTTTTTCGTGAAAAAGTAAATTGGTGCTGTAATTACCTGAAATTCCTCCCAAAAATGCATTACACTTCAAACTACTTTGATATAGAATATGAGCTAAATAGGTTGAAATACTGGTCTTTCCATGTGTTCCTGCTACTCCTATAGCCTTATGCTCACGGGTTAATTTACCAAGCAACTGAGCACGTTTAACTATCTCAAAATCATTTTGTGTAAACCAATTTAACATACTATGACTTTGAGGTACAGCAGGAGTATAAACCACTAATGTATTTTCGCTTATCTGAAATGATTCTGGAATCAATGAAATATCATCCTTATAAACAATCGGGATGCCCTCTTTCTCAAGTTTTTGAGTTAATTCTGACCTGGTAAGATCATATCCTGCCACTTGATATTTCATAAAATTGAAATACCTGGCCAAAGAGCTCATTCCAATGCCTCCTATACCGACAAAATAGATATTTTGTTTTGCTTTAAACATTTACACCAGCCAGTTTTAATATTTCTTTTGCAATTACTTCATCTGCATTTGTTTTAGCAAATTGTTTCATTTCCGCTACCATTTTTTGCTGAGATGAAGTATCGTTTAATATCTTATCTAATTCACTAGTCAATTTCTCCTTTGCATCTTTATCAGGTAATAAAATTGCCGCACCACGATCTGACAATGCTCGTGCGTTATGCGTTTGGTGATCTTCTGCCACATTAGGGCTTGGTACCAAAATCGAAGGTTTCCCAATTGCACTAAGCTCAGAAATAGTGCCTGCTCCTGCTCGTGCAATTACAACATCAGCACAGGCATAAGCTGCATTCATATTATCAATAAATTTAGAAAGGTGTATATAATCATTTATCTGAAACCCAAGGCGACTTGTAAACTCTTTAAAATAGAGGCTACCACATTGCCACAATAGTTGAATATTATTTTCTTCAAAATACTTTAAATTATGATAAATATCCTCATTTAATGATCGTGCGCCTAAACTACCTCCGGTTATAAAAACCACTTTTTTATTTGAATCAAAAACAAAATCGTTGCAAGGTTCTTTTTCATTATCGGGGTTTTCAAGAAGTGATGCTCTAATAGGATTCCCTGTAAATATAATTTTCTCCTTAGGGAAGAATTTCTCCATATTATCATAGGCAACACAAATCTTACTGGCCTTTTTAGCTAGCAGCTTATTTGTAATACAAGCATAACTATTTTGCTCTTGCAATACATAAGGCACTTTTCGTTTTCCTGCAGCACGCAAAACAGGACCACTTGCAAATCCTCCAAAACCGGCAGCTACGTCAGGTTCAAATTCTCTCACAATTCGTTTTGCTCGTCTCATTGCCTTTAAAAGCTTTTTGAAGAAGGTAAACATCTTTAATGATGGTTTACGAGGAAACCCCATTACAGGTAAACCGGTAATTGGATAGCCTGCTGCAGGTACTTTTTGCATTTCCATTTTACCTTCAGCACCTACAAATTTGATTTCAATATCCTGATGCAATTCTTTCAATTTATTGGCAACTGCCAATGCAGTAAAGATATGCCCACCGGTACCACCGGCACTAATAATCACTTTGATCTTCTTCATAAACTTCCTCGCTTTCTTCAATAATTGGTTCTGGCGCTTTCTTTTTCTCTTTTTTCAAACTTCTGCTCACACTCAAAATCACACCCATCTGTATACTCGAAATAAGCATTGATGTTCCTCCCATACTTACAAACGGTAAAGTTTGACCTGTTACAGGAAGCAAACCTACACTCACACCCATGTGAACAAAGGCCTGAATAACCATAAGAATCATCATCCCTGCCACCAGCAGGGCGGGCCCAACACGATTGCATTTCTTTACAATTGCCGCCGTTCGATAAAATAGTATTAGAAATAAGAAAATGAGTACCAAAGCTCCAATGATTCCCATTTCTTCAATAATAATTGCAAAAATAAAGTCTGAATAAGGGTGAGGTAAAATATTACGTTGAACACTGTGACCCAAACCTTTTCCGAAAATCCCACCGCTGGCAATGGCAATTTTAGCCTGATCCGATTGAAAGTTCTCCCCCTCTTCGCCACTGACAAAATTCTCAATCCTACTTTTCCATGTACCAACACGACTTTCGCTATTGGAAAGCATAGCAACCATTACAAAAAATGCAATTCCAATAACTCCAACACCCATCAAACCGAGCAAATACTTAATTTTAACTCGACCAATATACATTAACACTAACGCACTCATAAACAATAACCCGGCTGTTGAAAAGTCAGCTGGAAAAATCAATGCGCACACCACTGCAACCGGCAATATTAAGCGACCAAATCCCTTTTTCAAATCATCTATTACTTGTTGTCTTGAAGCCATCAATGCTGCTAAATACATCATTAAGGCCAGTTTGGCAAAGTCAGAAGTCTGGAAGGATAAGTTAATTAAAGGCACTGTGATCCAACGACTTGCCTCATTCAAACGCATACCACCTACCATAGTATAAAGCAACAGTGGTATAGCTATATAGAAAAACAATTTTGATAATTTCAACAGACGTGTGTACCTGATCATATGCACCAAATACATCACACCCAAACTCATTAACATAAATACAAAATGCCGCATCAAAAAATACTGTGTATTACCCCCAAAACGCTTATAAGCTAGCGTTCCGGTTGAGCTATACACAGCCAATAAAGAGAATATACCGAGAATAAAAACGATAATCCAAATTCCTCGGTCTCCTTGTAATATGTCAAATATTCCCTTTCTCTTCATCTTTTTCAATCTCACTAAAAGTTTATTCTTTAATATATGTTTTAACTTTTTTTAGTTTTAAATAAGCTTTATCATTCTGAGAATTCAGAAGACAGATTTTTTAATTACACTTCTGACTTCTGTCTTCTTTTCTAAAAGCTCCTAATTGTCATTTATTAATATTCTTTATTGAGTGTATTTTCAAATCGACTATAGTTCTCTTACACACATTTTAAATTGATTTCCACGATCTTCATAATTATCGAACAAATCGAAGCTTGCACATGCAGGCGACAGTAATACAACATCACCTTTACGACCCAGCAAGAATGCTTGTTTAACAGCCTCTTCCATACTATAAGTTTCGATTAGTTGAGGCACCTTATCTTTAAAATGTTCGATAATCTTAGTATTATCAGTACCAAAGCAAACAATCGCTTTTACCTTTTTAGCAACCAGCTGATCTAATTCACTATAATCATTTCCTTTATCGACTCCACCTGCAATCCACACCACATTCTTGCGCATGCTTTCAAGGGCGTACCAGGTAGAATTTATATTGGTTGCTTTGGAGTCATTAATAAACTCAACGCCACGTACAGAGATAAATGGCTCAAGTCTATGCTCAACACCGCTGAATGTTATCAGACTTTCGCGAATATTATCTTTCGATATTCTTAAAACGTCTGCAGCAATACCTGCAGCCATGCCGTTAGCTGCATTGTGTTTTCCGTCAAGTGCTAATTTTGTGTAAATCATATCAAACGGATTATTATCTGTATTTATCATAAGTTTTTCCTTTTGTAGCCAAGCTCCCTTTTTAAGTTCTTTTTCTGTCGAGAATTGAAGCTTCCGCGCTTTGCCCTTGTTTAAGTTTTCATTTTGATTTAAAACCGGATCATCTGCACTGATTATGAGTAGGTCTTCATCAGTTTGGTTTTGTGTGATTCGGAATTTTGATGCTATATAGTTTTCAAATTTGTTATCGTACCTATCCAGGTGGTCTGGTGTAATATTAAGCAGCATAGCAATGTTGCACCTAAAAGTGTACATGCCATCTAATTGGAAACTACTCAATTCAATTACATAATAATCAAAGTCTTCAAGTGCTACCTGACGTGCAAAACTATATCCTACGTTACCAGCTAAACCAACATTAAGCCCTGCGTTTTTTAGCATATGATATGTCCACATGGTTGTGGTTGTTTTACCATTACTCCCAGTAATGCCAATTATAAATGCTTTTGTATAGCGACCTGCGAATTCGATTTCTGAAACGATCTCAATTCCACTTTCTTTAGCCTTTTGTATAATCGGTACATTATCTGGAATGCCCGGACTTTTTACTATAATTTGAGCATTTAAAATCTTTGATTCAGTATGTTGTTTCTCTTCCCAATCTATTTTATACTTATTAAGTTCTTTTTTGTATTTCTCTTTTATCTCACCCTTATCAGAAACCCATACATCAAAACCTATGGATTGCGCCAAAATAGCACTACCAACGCCGCTTTCGCCCGCTCCCAAAATAGCTATATGTTTTCCAGATTCTGACATTGATTATCTGATCTTTAATGTTAAAATCGTAATTACAGCAAGCAATAACCCTATTATCCAAAAACGGGTCACAATCTTTGCTTCAGGGAGCCCTGATTTTTGATAATGATGATGTAAAGGGGCCATTTTAAAAATACGCCTACCTTCTCCAAATTTCCTTTTAGTATATTTAAAATAAGATACTTGCAATATCACAGAGATGTTTTCTACAAGAAATACTCCGGCTAATATCGGGATCAATAATTCTTTGCGAATCACAATGGCAAATACTGCGATAATTCCACCAATAGTTAAACTACCGGTATCGCCCATAAACACCTGTGCCGGATATGAGTTATACCATAAAAACCCAATAGTAGCGCCAATAAATGCGCTCATAAACACTACCAATTCTCCGGAAAATGGTATGTAATAAATATTCAGATAATCAGAGTAAATTAAGTTACCAGAAAGGTATGCCAAAACGCCCAGGGTTACACCCATTATGGCACTCGTTCCAGTGGCTAATCCATCCAGACCATCAGTCATATTAGCACCATTTTATACGGCAGCAATAATAAAAATGGTTACAATAATAAAGAAAATCCAACCAAATCCCTGTGCAGTTTTTTCATTAAAAAACAATTTAAAGAAGCTGGAATAATCACCATCGTTACCCTTAAAGAATGGGATATTAGTCTTAGTTGCCTTTTTATCCAGGTTAGCCTGATTTCCAACAAGTTGTCCACCATCCTCAACCACTTCAATATTCATATTTGCTTTGGCTGTTTGCTCTCTCACAAGTACATCGGGATGCAACCACATAACCAGTCCAACAATTAACCCAAGGGTTATTTGACCAAGCAATTTAAATTTACCCGCCAATCCTTTTTTATCTTTTTTAAATACTTTGATATAATCATCGATAAAACCAATTGTACCCAACCAAACAGTAGTTACCAACATGAGAATAACATAGATGTTATGCAACTTGGCAAAAAGTAAAGTTGGAATTAATATCGATCCAATTATGATAAGTCCACCCATAGTTGGGGTACCTTTTTTCTGAAGTTGTCCTTCCAAACCGAGATCACGAACTGTTTCACCAATCTGCTTTATTTGCAAAAACCGAATTAATCTTTTTCCATACAACATTGAAATAATCAAAGAAGTAATAATGGCCATCGCGGAACGGAAAGAAATGTATTGAAACACTCCTGCGCCCGGAAAATCAATCTCTTGCAAATAATCAAATAGGTAGTATAGCATACTGTATTATTTTAAATATTTTTTTAAAATTTCTTTATCGTCAAAATGACTACGCACACCCTTAACCTCCTGATAAGTTTCATGGCCTTTACCAGCAACCAATATTATATCGTTTGGAAAGGCAAGACTACAAGCCACTTTTATTGCTTCTTCACGAGACTCAATAGTGAACTCTTTTCCTTTGAAATCAGCAGGAATTCCGGCTTTCATATCATTTATAATATCAACGGGCTCCTCATTTCGCGGATTATCTGAGGTGAAAACTACTGTATCGGCATACTTGCAAGCTTTTTCTGCCATAATTGGACGCTTGGTTTTATCACGGTTCCCACCTGCTCCAATTACCACAATCACCTGCTCTTTGCCTGTGCGTATATCATCAATGGTAGATAATACATTTTCAACAGCATCCGGCGTATGAGCGTAATCTACAATAGCATGTACTTGCTCTTTTGATACAACATGCTCAAATCTACCTCTAACGGGTTTCTGCTTGCTCAAAACAGCTAATAATTCATATTCCTCATCAAAAAATTGAGATGCAGTAGCATAAACTGCCAGTAGATTATAAGCGTTAAATTCACCTGTTAGCATAGTCCACATTTCTAATCCGTTAAATTCCAGCTCCATTCCACCCATCTCTTTTTTAGTAAGCTTTGCTTTAAAATCAGCTGGTCGTTTTAGAGCATAGCTAATTTTCTGAGCTTTCGAATTTTGAACCATAATAGTTCCGTTCTTATCATCGCTATTATAAATGGCAAAAGCATCTTTCGACAAGCCTGTGAAAAAAGCTTGTTTAGCCTCAATATAGTTTTTGAAAGTATTGTGATAATCTAGGTGATCTTGAGTAATATTGGTAAAAATCCCCGCATCAAAATCAATATAGTTTACACGTTTTTGATCTATAGCATGAGAACTTACTTCCATAAAGCAAAATTCACAACCAGCCTTTCGCATATTCGCCATTACTTTTTGAATACTTAAAGGGTCAGGTGTAGTGTGAGTAGCTTCAATTTCTTCACCATCAATTAATATTTTAACGGTAGAAAACAGACCACATGGAAATCCTAATTCATAAAATACATTATAAAGCATCGTGGCTGTAGTCGTTTTCCCATTTGTACCAGTCACACCAACTACTTTCATAGTGCCTGATGGGTGATCGTACCAGCGATCTGCAATATAGGCCAAAGCATCTCGCGTATCTTCAACTTTAACTACAGTAACAGTATCGGCAACATTTTCCAGTATCTGTTCGCAAATAACTGTTTTTGCACCTAGTTCAATCGCTTTAGGAATGAATTTATGTCCATCGGCCTGCTCACCTGGAATAGCAACAAATAAGTCTCCTGATTTTACTTCACGTGAATCAAATTGAATAGCAATAATATTCTCCTTTTCATTACCCTGAACAAGTTGATAATCGTAGCCTGCTAATATATCTGTTAATTGCTTCATTAGAAGTTATTTGATAATGTCAATACTATATTTTGCCCTTTACGAAATGGATCATTCGCCCTTAAACTTTGGTTAGTTATAATTCCATAGCCATTGAATTTCACTTTTAAACCTGAATTTTCTAAAATTGGTAACGCATCCTTCAAGCCCATCCCCACAACATTGGGAACAATATTTTTACGAATCAAACGATTCTCAAATTTCACATTTTCACCTGTACGAGTAGTTACAACCCATGAAGTCCCATGACTTTCATCCAAAATTGGAATATTAAACTCCTTCAAAATGTAGCTTAAGTCTTTACCATTTCCTGAAAAGGAATAAGGAATAAGTTCATCTACCTCAGCTTTAACCTGATCTAATGGCGTATGCATCTCATGGCGAGTAGCATATACCTTATCGGCAATTTCTCTAAAGACAGGACCTGCCACAGCATTACCATAATACTGACTATTAGATGGTTCGTTCACCACTACAATGCAAGAATAGCGTGGATTCTCAGCTGGGAAATAGCCCACAAAAGAGGCCTGATAACTCACTCTTGATTGATATTTATAACCGTATTTCTTATTGGCAATCTGAGCAGTACCAGTTTTACCTGCAATTCTATAATTCAGGTTTGCTAAATTTCGAGCTGTCCCATTTTCAACCACACCCTCAAGCATCATATGCGCTTTTTTAATAGTTGAAGGTGAGGCAATTTTTCTATCAATTATTTCAGGATAAAAACGTTTTACAATTTTTCCGTGGTTCTGAATAGCTTTTATTAAGCGCGGGCGTACCATTTTACCGTCATTGGCAACTGCATTGTAAAACATCAGTGTTTGTAATGGTGTCATCTGAAGCTCGTATCCATAAGACATTTGAGGAAGTGATATTCCGCTCCAAAATTTATCACCAGGATATTTTATATATGGTTTCGCCTCACCGGGAATGGATATCCCCGTCTTTTCATTAAGGTGCATACCATATAATTTTTCGACGAACTCTTTTTCTTTACCGCTATAGTATTTTGTTGCTACTATAGACATCCCTACATTGGATGAATACTCAAACACTTGCTGTACTGATATTTTGCCATACCCACCTCTCTTGGAATCTCGTACTTTATGGTCATGGTACTGAACTATCCCATCTCCCGTATCTATGCTATCATTTAAATCTATATATCCATCCTCCATTGCGACCATCAATACCGGCAACTTAAATGTACTACCAGGCTCTGTTTTTTCACCCACTGCAAAATTGAAAGACTCATAATAATTGTTATTATCATCTCTCTTTAAGTTGCTCATAGCAAGGATCTCCCCTGTTTTCACCTCCATAAGAACAGCTGTTCCATGGCTGGCATTGTGTTTTTGGAGTGTACTCAATAAAGCATTATGAGCAACATCCTGAATGTTTATATCAATGGTAGAAATTACATCCATTCCATTAACGGGATCACTGGTAGCATCATCGCTAATAGGTTTCCAATAGTTTCCAACAATACGCTGCTCAATCCGCTTGCCGGGAACACCTGCTAAAATACTATCAAATGCAGCCTCAATACCAACTCCCATTACGTCTTCACCTGGAAAGGTGTATCCAATAGTACGGCTGGCCATTTGCCCGAATGGTTTTTTCCGCTCATTTTTAGAAAGCACGATTAATCCACCTTTATACTGGCCTCGTCTGAATATTGGAAACTGCTGAAGCTGCTTTAATTCACTATGGGTAACATTTCTTTGAATCAAGTAATAACGTTCTTTACGATATCGGGCTCCAAGTAGATTTTGCTTGTAATCATT
Organism: Salinivirgaceae bacterium; assembly: GCA_002869335.1. Lineage (GTDB taxonomy): Bacteria > Bacteroidota > Bacteroidia > Bacteroidales > Salinivirgaceae > Salinivirga. The sequence continues at coordinate 32,988 of PKTE01000287.1, forward strand.
GGCAGACTTATCTTTAAAAAGGTTAGATAATGCACGTGCCAAAGAATCCACTTTACTATTAAAAACTTCTGAGGTTAATGCTTCCGTAACCAGATCCATGCGTATTTCATATTCTGGAACTGAACTAGCCAACAAACGACCATCTCTAGCTCTTATATCGCCACGTGTAGGCACCATAATGCGCTCCCTAAAATTGTTATTTTCGTGCTGAATCCACTTTTCGGCCTGCATAAACTGTATATTCACAATAGCGACAATAATGACTATTGCCACAATAACTACTGCAGAATACACAAATCCAATTCGACCAATTATTTCACCTCTGATACTCATTCAAATTCCTCTTTATCAGCTATTATTTTTATAGGTGGTTCACGCGATTCTATCAAATCCAAATTCTTTTCCTGAAGTAATCTGGCTACTTCACTCTGATTACTTTGCTGCATCAATTCTGATGATGTAGCAATGGCTTCGGGTTGTAATTTTTTCAGATCCTGCTCTAATCTTTTCGTCTCTCTTACTAATTTTTCAGCATGATAACTATTCCCGATATAAATGATTCCTAGAAAAGCTAAAAAGAAAATAAATGGTAATTGAGCCACGAAGAAATCATTGGTTAGAATAGATCCATCCACGATATCTTTTAAAATATTTCGTTTTGAAGTTTTGCGTTTCGGACGCCCTTCAAAATCATCAAACTCCTGATATTCAGCTTGCTTATCTTCCATTTATAATTTCTCTGCAATTCTTAATTTAGCGCTCCTTGAACGAGGATTTCTTTCAATTTCCTCCTCATCCGGAATGATTACACTTCTATTTATCAACTTAAATGGAACCTGTGCATTTCCATAAAAGTCCTTTTCGATTTTCCCCTGAAAATTTCCTGATTTGAAAAAGTTTTTAACTAACCTGTCTTCTATTGAGTGATAGGTAATAATTACAAAACGCCCACCTGGCTTTAGCAATTCTAAGCCACCCAATAAAAACTCTTCTAAAGCTTGCACCTCTTTATTCACTTCCATGCGAATTGCCTGGAAAAACCTGGCCATGAATTTTGACCTTACCTTTGAAGGAAACTCAGGCTCAACCAAAGAACTTAACTCAGATGTGGTTTTTATAGGTGAATTACTCCTTGCCTTTTCTATAACATGAGCCAACTTTCGTGCATTGCGCAAATCAGCATAGGTTCTGAACAAATCTGTAAGCTCATCAACAGCATATTCATTAATAACTTGCTTTGCCGTGAGTGATGCCTTTCTATTCATTCGCATATCTAAATCCGCTTCATATCGAAAAGAAAATCCACGTTCCGCAGCATCAAAATGGTGAAAAGAAACTCCCAAATCAGCTAAAATTCCATCGAGCTCTTCAACTTGGTGGTAACGCATAAAATGACGAATAAATCGAAAGTTGTGATGTACAAACGTAAAATTCTCGTTATCCGGAGTGTTTTCAACGGCATCATCATCCTGATCAAAGCCATACAGCATGCCATCCTTGAGTTTTTCTAAAATAGCGCGACTATGTCCACCTCCGCCAAAGGTTGCATCAACGTACGTCCCAGACGAATCAATACGGAGACCCTCTAAACAAGCCTCCAACAAAGCCGGTGTATGATATTGTGTCATTCTTCGGAATTTAAGCTACCACCTAATATCTCATTGGCCAAAGCTGCAAAATCAGTATCTCCGGAAAATATTTCCTCATACTTCTCTTTAGCCCAAATCTCAATTTTGCCATTTTGCCCTGCTAAAACAACCTCTTTTTCAACTCCTGCATAATCCAACAACCGTCGCGGAATCAATATGCGGTTACTTGAATCTAATACTACCTCTGCAGCACCTTTTGCAAACCCTCTTAAAAAAGTATTATGTTTAGCATTGAAAGGATTAAGCTGTTTTTGCAATATCGAATTTTGACGCTCCCACTCTTCCATAGGAAATAGCACCAAACACTTTTCAAACAAATCTTCTTTTACGACAAATTGATCCCTGTCAGATGATTTCATCTGTTTTTTAAATGCGGAAGGAAACACCAAACGCCCCTTTGCATCAGCCTTTAAATTGAATTCTCCGATAAAAGTTATCATTCTGCACAGGATTTACGAAGTAAAATTAAATAAATATTTCCCACTTCCAACCACTTTTCCCCACTTTTCCCCACATTGTTGATAACTTTTTAAAATCAGAAAGTTACCCACAGGATATAATCTATAGGCTATATGAAATAAGAGAGCTATAGAAATGCATAATTTTTGCTAATTTTACATATTCAAAAAATGATACATAACTCATTTTAAGAAAAGAATATGACAGAAAAAATAGATAATAAACCTGTAGTAATTGATCTGGAGAAATCAATTGCGTCCAAAAATAAGCGATTAGCTAAATCTATTCCTGTATTTGTAATGCGCTATTTAAAAAGGACTATTCATCAGGAAGAGATGAATGAAGTTCTCAAAAAAAATAGAAATGTATTCGGACCTGAATTTGTAGAGGCTCTTTTACATGATTTCAATATTACTTATACTGTACATAATCTGGATAAAGTTCCAAAAGAAGGGCGTTATATTTTCGCATCAAATCATCCATTAGGAGGATTTGATGGCGTTGCACTAATGGACATGATTATTAAAAACTTTGCAGAACCTCGGGTATTTGTGAACGATCTATTGACTGTAATTAAAAACTACGATCCTCTATTATTACCAGTCAATAAGCATGGAGGACAACAACGCGATGTCTTTAAAATAATTGATGAAGCTTTGAAAACCGACCGACCAATACTTGACTTTCCTTTTGGCCTGGTAAGCCGTAAGGTTAAAGGTGTAGTGATGGATCTAGAATGGAAAAAAACATTTGTAACCAGAGCAACGAACTACGAAAGCGATATCCTTCCCGTTCACTTTGATTCCCAAAACTCAAATAGATTTTATAGAGTAGCTAAATGGAGGAAAATGCTAGGCATAAAAGCCAACATTGAAATGTTTTATCTACCTGATGAATCATTCAAAAAACGGAATAGTCATTTTGACATTTATCTGGGCGAGCCAATATCCTACAAATCAATAACTAAAGAAAAATCGCCAAAAGAATGGGCCGCGGAAATAAAAAAAATTGCCTATTCACTCAAGCCAAAAAGCAGAGAATAATTATATTTGTGGACTTTTCAAGAGACTAATAAGAACAATTCGGCGTCTTTTTTGTGTTTATAATTGTATTAAGTAAATTGAATGGAGCAGATAGTTGCACCCATACCGACAGAATTGCTAGAAAAGGAGCTTACACCAGATAAATTTGTGCGTAAGACCAACTATGGAGAGAATGAAATTTATTCTTTCACATATCACAACGCCCCAAATTTAACACGTGAGGTAGGTCGTATTCGTGAATTAACATTCAGATCTGCTGGTGGAGGTACGGGAAAATCAATTGACCTTGATAAATTTGACATGCAAGATGAACCATACCACCAACTTATTGTATGGTCACCAGAAGAACGAATTATATTAGGTGGTTACAGATACATCGTATGTAACAAAGCCACTACTGATGAAGAAGGTGTATTACAATTAGCAACCTACCGACTTTTTAATTTCAGTGATCAATTTATAAATGATTACTTACCTTACACCATAGAGCTTGGCCGCTCATTTGTACACCCCGATTACCAGTCCTCAAAGTCATCTCGCAAAGGAATTTTTGCATTAGATAACCTTTGGGACGGATTAGGAGCGCTAGTTGTAAATCACCCCGAAACGAAATATTTCTTTGGAAAAGTTACCATGTATCCACATTTCAATACTGAAGCACGGAACATGATTTTGTACTTCCTTCAAAAGCAATTTGCCGACAATGAAAACTTAATGTCACTAATCGAACCAATGGAACTTGGTATTGATTATGATGCATATGACAAGCTTTTCATCGGCAATGACTTTAAAGAAAACTGGAGAATCCTCAACCAAAATGTACGTCAACTTGGTGAAAACATTCCTCCATTGATCAATGCCTATATGAATCTATCTCCTACGATGAGAACCTTTGGTACTAGCTACAATAAATACTTTGGTGGCGTAGAAGAGACTGCAATTATGATCAATATTCAGGATATTTATCCTACTAAAATTGAACGCCACGTAGATTCTTATATTAAAGAGAAAGCCTAAAAAAACGGCACTTCGATTCCCACAACCCTTCAATCAGACCACACAGTGCTCGGAAACAACATTACATTTTTAATATTTTAAGTTAGAAAAAGAGTCAATTATTATTCTTAACACCCTAATAATTATAGGATAAAGTCTATTCTCTTCTAACAAATAATAAGGATTGAAATACCAGAAGCAATCTATAGCCCTACTCTATAAGAAATTAAAATATTTTTTGGTTTTTATCGTTAATGTTTTATATTTGCAATATATAAGAATCTTATATATTATATAAATATGATATCAAAAGAACTACTCAAAGGATCGCTAAAGTCAATCATTCTTAAGCTTCTTAAGGAAAATGGAAGAATGTATGGCTACGAAATCACTCAAAAAGTGGACGAAATTACTTCGGGCAAGATACAATTAACCTATGGTGCATTGTATCCCATCTTACACAAACTTGAAAAAGATGGCACGGTAACTACCGATAACGAATCGGTAAATAACAGAACCCGGGTTTATTACAAACTTACCAAGCAAGGGCAATCCACTGCCATGGAAAAAATTAAAGAGCTGGAAGAGTTCATTGATACGATTCGAACAATTCTAAAACCTGATTTTGGATTAAACAATGCTATATGCTAGGTCTAGAAGAGGTCAAAATAATAGAAAATCAAGTAACTGAAGCGAATATTCATTATTCTCATCTCAGAGATGATTTAGTTGATCATATATGCTGCGATGTGGAACACATGATGAAAGACGGTTATAAGTTTTCAGATGCTTATGAAAAGGTACGGGAAAGAATCGGCTACAGGGGGCTGAAGAAGATTCAGGATGATACCTTTTACTTAATCGATAAAACTTATAGAACTATGAAAAAATTAATGAAAACGACCGGGTTAATTGCCCCGGCATTACTAGGAATTGGCTCCTTGTTCAAGATTTTCCATTGGCCCGGAGCGGGTATACTACTTGTACTTGGATTTTTTGTGCTTTGCTTCCTGTTTTTACCTACATCCATTTACATTTTATACAAAGAGACAAAGAGCAAAAAAAATGTATTCACTTACTTAAGTGGATTTATGGCTGCTCTGCTGTATTCCTTAGGAGTATTATTTAAGGTAATGCACTTTCCTTTTGGCACAGAATTGTTATTTGCAGGAATATTCACTTCTGCACTACTATTCTTACCGGCATTATTTATCACCAAATTGAAAGGAGCATCCAAATCAACAGAAAAAAGCGCCATTGCAATTGGAATGGTTGCTCTCATCATCTTATTAATAGGATTTGTATTTAAAATTATGCATTGGCCGGGAGCAAGCGCATTGCTATTTTTTGGAAATGTATTTGTTTTCGTTATTGCTATTCCATTTTATGGGATTTCACTAATGAAAAACAAAAAACAAATTTCTGGTCAATTTATTTTTCTGATCATAGCTTCATCATGGCTGGTAATATCCATGAACCTGATTTCGGTGAAAACATCGAGGACATTAGGTAAAAACTACTACAACTTATATGAATCTCTTTCGAAAAACAACAGTGATTTGCTCACATCGAATACGACGTTTTATAATACTGACACGCTAGCAAACACGAAAGAAATTCACAAAGCAACTACTGAAATAATTGAATCTATCGAAGCAATTAAAAAAACGTTGCTTCGAATGGATAATCCACAGAATCCATATCTGGAGGATATTTCGATAAAATCCATTGAGTTTTTGAAACATCCCTTTGATAGAGAACTGGTATTCAAATCCATGATTGGAGAGAAAAATGATGGAATAGCTTTCGATCTGCAAAACAAATTAAAAGCCTATACCAATACCATTGGTAAATACACCCAGAGTGCATCGGGTTCAGATCTGCTAAATACGCTTGCTACGGAATTCAAAAGTAGCGATTGGCCAACAGCAAAATTTAACAGAACGTTATTTCATTCCATCAATTACTTAAGCATGGTACAACAGAAAATATTACTGTTTGAATCGAATGCTCAAATGGAGTCGAAAATAATGGCAAAAAACTCAATTAAGAAACCTCAAAATCAGAACTCATGAAACGTTTAGCAATAATTACAGGAATCATTTCCATTATATTAGTCAGCTTAGGCTCAGTAGCCAAAGTGATGCATTGGCCCGGTGCTGGAATCACACTAACTTTAGGAATTTTCATCCTGGCATTTATCTTCACTCCCACTTCATTGCGAAATAGTTTTAAAAATAACGGATCAAAATCTGCTTTTTTCTATGTAGCGATTGGGTTAACCGCAGCTTTACTTTTTGTTTCAGCACTTTTTAAAGTTTTGCATTGGCCCGGTGCCGGAATATTATTAATTATTGGAAGTATATTTCCTTTCATTGTACTAATTCCCGTGCTACTAATTTATTCTCGAAAAGGCCAACTACTTTCCATCTCTAATCTTATCGTAGTATTATTATTTCTGGCTTATCTTGGAGTTACAGCAACGTTTTTAGCACTGAACATCTCGAAAGATATGATTGATGAAGCTGTTCAGATTGAAAAAGAGATGCACAGTCTGGAGCAGTTAGCTGAACGAGTAAACAACACCACTAAAAACAATTATAAAACAGAAGCATTTATGCAAGCTTCAGCAGAAATGAGTGCTGAGATAGACAACCTAAAGAAGCAGCTGCTGCAATTTAACCAGCCCGACAAAAGTCCAATTAAAAGCACAAATACTGAAGCAATTACATATAAGGACAATTACAGTATTGCAGCACATGTTTTCTCGCACCAAAACTCTCAACTCATAAACACAGCAGTTAAGTTTTCTAAATACAAAAAAGCATTTCAGGAGTTTCATTCTCCAAATGAGAAAGCTTCAATCAATGAAAATGCAATGCAAAATGCACTAATTCAAGAGATAGGGTCTAACCCTAAAATATGGGCCTACACTAATTTAACGGCAATTGAATCGCAAAGGGCAGTACAGACACATTTATACTTAAAAAGCAAAATATTAAACGAACCCCCTGAGTAGTCAACCGTACTCAAATAAAAAAGGGCAGTTAGAAATGAAATCTACTGCCCTTTTTTATAATATCCAAATTTTTACTTTTTAACAAATCTTCTATTTGCCAGTACTTTACGTCCATTGAACAATTGCAGTATATAAACA
>PKTE01000185.1 GCA_002869335.1 Salinivirgaceae bacterium
ATCAAGTTTTCTAATGTTTTTATTGAAAAATTCACTTGGCGTGATTAAGGCTTCATAAAAAATAAAATTATCAAAGTCAATAAACCCGGTTATTGCTCTATGGCTTTTGTTCTCATTGGTGATTTCTCTATATATTATCTTTTGTGCTTTCTCAAAATTTCTAGTATCATATTTAATTTTTGAATCAGGAAATTCCCTTTTTATATGGTTTGCCTGGTCTAATATAAAATCATCGAATGAACAAATATTTTTAGATTTTACGATAATGTTTACATAAATCCATTCCCTTTTTTCATAAGCACTTTTAAGGTTAAGATTTCGTTGATATATCGCAGCTAAAAAGTCAGGATGATTTCTTTCTTTATCAATTATCCAACTAAAAGGAGCTGTTATAAGAGCAGAGCATTTTCCATTTTGAATAATTACTCCAATGCCATCAGATTGTTTAATCGTTTCATAATCTAGAATATCCACATCAATATCTGTTTATGAATACGCAATATTAATAGCACTTTCAGTAAATCCTTTGGTGGTAGTTAATAATCCATAATTTGCTCTACAATCTCTGAGCAAATTAATGAACGATTCAACATCTTTAGTATCAATTGTTGATTCTTTAAAGCTTTCTTTATCTATAATAATCCTTATAGGATAAGAGGCAATTGTTTTGTCAATAAGTATATTAACCTGATGAGCACTGCCAGATATACTGTCATTTATATTTTGATTATACAAGATTTCCTCATTTGGATATAGCCAAGTGAGGTAATAATTAATTGTTTCTCCATATTCTTTCCAGTCCATTTATTGCCAATTAATTACTTATTTAAGGTAAAAACTGGTATCCCTTTTCTGATTTAATTAAATAAAAAGATGATATTCCTTGCTGTTGTATATCATTTCCTTGATCTATTTCAATTCCAATATTTACTTGCACACTATCATTACCAATTTCAATATGATTCATATATTTAAAACTAGGATGGAATGGTTTTTTGTACTTCCAATCTAATCTGGGATGGAAAATCTCTGGTCTTTGATCTCTTATAAAATAACTTCCGTTTTTTAAAGATGCTATTGTTTCTTGATCAGAGTTATCTGTGAAATAATAGCTAGATAATTTCCCCCAGTCTTCATCTATAAGCAACCGGGCTGTTAATTCAACTGATTCTTGTGGTGTCGAAAAAAATAGGCTTTGTGCCATTACATTCATATTTATAAATATGCTAAATACAACTATACTTCCGAGGTGCTTTATTTTTATTAGCATTTCTTTCCTTTTTTAAGGAATACAAGGCTTACAAGATGAAACAGAATAGACTTTGCTGAGTTTTGTAATTTACCGATAATGATTAAAGATAAGGAAAAACGAATTACAAGTCAATTTCCTTGTGTTTTCTTCAAAGAACTTATGTAAATTTATTATTCAATAAAGAAACTCTATTTCCTTATTCTTAATTCTTTAGCAAATGTTTGATGTGGAGATTTTAGAAAAAACAAGATTTTTAAATATTTAATTGTAGATTATGCAAAAACCATATGTGTGCCCATATTGCAAAAAGGAGTACCCTTTGCCACCTAAAGCATGCTCTTGTGAATCTTTTGAAATGGTCGAAGAAACTAGATATTATTTTTTGTTGAATGACCCTAAGCAGCTTGAGGAATTTAAATCAGTATTAGAAATTAATGCTAAGGAAATAACTAAAGAGGAGTTTCTGAAACAAGAAAATAAGGGATATTATGTTGAAGAGAAGTATATGCAAGGAATTGAAACACTTGGAACCTTCACAAGAACTATTATAAAAATAGATTAGCAATCTTCTAAATTTTATGTTCCGGAATCAAAATTTTATCAAATGCTCTGGGATTTTATCTTCTTCCAACTTAGACGAGTGATTAAAATACTTGAACCATTCAACCTTGGACGATTTAAGTTTTAATGAAAGCACTCTGTTTTCAAGGTAATATATTTTTAAACTATCAAATTCTATGTATTCGTTACCGAAAAGCTCTTCTATTTCCTCTAATGATTTACCGACAATGTTTGCCTGTCCTAATGCTTCATGTATTCCTGCGCAACTAAAGCCAATAAGCTCTTCGTCGTTATTGTAAAAATCAAAATCTCGATTTTCTCCAAAATGATATACATATATTTTGAAATTTTTAAATAGCTCTCCTTCACCCATAATCTTTCCATTTACATAACGCATTCCTTTAAGTTGCCTAAATAACATATATTGATAATAAAAGCCTTCTTTTTCTGGTTTGTAAAGCCATTTAATTGGAATCCCTGAACAACAACCTCCGCTATTTGATGGGCCATATTTATTTTTAAATTCTATGAGATTGATGGGCTCTAATAAGAAACTTTTTAAGTACTGCGTCTTGGGATTAATCTCTTCGTTTTGGCTTGTTTTTCTTCCTATTTCACTATCATCTTTGATTGAATCAAAAGTTTGTTCATGTACTACTTTTTCTTTGGATTCACTATTACAATTGATAAGTAGAAATGATATTAGTAGTATAAAAATTTGATGTCTCATAATAATCCCTGGTAAGTTTTTTATTATCATGATATCTATACTTTACAAAGTTTTGAGAATAGCTTTTAGTCTTAAGATATCGTAATGTTTACAAATTAAAGATTTAATTTTTCTTTTAGTTGATTGTGGAGCTTTTCTCCAGTGCTTGGTTTTAGAGCTTTATTCTCAATTAAATTACCATCTTTTCCAATTATGATATATTGAGGCAATCCAGGAATATAAATTCCTTTACGTGTTAAGTCAATTCCTAAAGCATTATTTAACCTAATGTGGTAGCCCTTTAAATTATGATCAATTATGAACTCAAACCATTTTTGCTCATCAAGGTCCTTGTCAGAATTTAGATATACAATTTCAATTTTATTGTCTTTTAGAAAATTGTGTAAATCTGTGCTATACTTGAATTGTTCAATACATGGGTTACACCAAGTAGCCCATCTGTCGATATATAGTGGTTTTCCTTTGAGTTTATCAGTAAGTTCTTCTAATGATTTAATAGGGGCTTCTTTATCTAGAATATATATGTCTGGAGCCAATTCGAAGCTTTTATTACTTGAAAAACTAACTAGAGTGAAGAGAATACTGAGAAGTGGTATAATGTATTTCATACTTAGATAATTATTGTTTATACTAGACTTCTTCTGAGTTGCATTCGCTTGTTCTTTAATATTCCTTATAATATTTTGTGAAAAAAAAATATTGTGTCGTCCAAGTGGAATAATATCAGCAAGTTAGTAAATTAGTTAGTAAATCACAAAATCATGTAATAGTATAAAGAATGAGTTTTATTCTCTGGATAAAACTCATAAGGTATAATAGGTAAAATAAATTCGTCAAACTAATTAAATTCTACATTGGAAAGTATTATATTAGAATGTTGTGTGAAGAATTTATAATTAAAGAAAAATGAATATTACAGGCACCTGGTCATATACAGAAGATTTTGAATTTGGAAAGTCTATTGGAAAAGTAGAATTAACTCAAACTGGAAATGATGTTATCGGAACTTTTTCATTTACTGAAGAAGTTGAAGGTGATTATAAAATTGAAGTTGTAGAGAAAGTAAAGGGGACAATCTCTGATGGTAAAGTGTTATTAAAGAGTTTTGAAGTAAAAGCAACTCAGGACAATAAAGAAATAACATACTTGCCCAATAGCTTTGAAGTTTTTTTGGTTTCTGAGAATAAGCTAGTAGGGTCTACATATGACAGTGAGGATGTGTGCGGAGTGTTTGTGATGGAAAGATTATAACCAGAATTTTCATATGTCAAAGACTAATACTTTACTAATCTACAAGGGTTATAGGATGTAATTCGTATCTTTAATTAACCAATTGCTCCATATAACGGTTTATGATGCATATTTCAGTAGTTTTTGTGCTGTTTTGTTTAAATTGCTTGTAATTAGTAGTTTGAATGTTTATACTATATGTTTTCATTCCTCTTTATTTGAAGTTTGTAGGGTTTAAATCTCGTTGTATAAAACCCTAAATAACCTCTACAATTTGGGTTTTTACGAAAATGGATCTGATCTTATGACTCTATTAAAATGTTCATAAATCTCAATAAGTCAATTTGATAATAATTAGTAAAACTCTACATAACTTATTCCTTTATTTTGTACATATAGGAGCAGCATTACAACTAAGTCAATGGTAATGAATTATTTTCTATCTTTGATGCTAAGGTTTATTGATGAAATTAAAATACTACTAATTTTTAAATGAATTCTCATGGCATTTTTTAACTCAGCAAAAAAATTAATTCTTGAAATAGACGAGTTTTTTGATTTAATAGATAAAGGTTCGCTTGTTTTTAAAGATGGTGTAAGTAATTATCTGAAAGGTAATATGGAAAGGTTTTCAGATAATTTGAATGATATAGATCAGATTGAAAGCAAAGCCGATAGTATTAGAAGAAAAGTTGAGAATGATTTGTATTCTCATTCCTTATTACCTCAATACAGAGGCGATGTTTTACGATTAATGGAAAAATGCGATGATATTCTCGATATCATGAAGGAGGATTTGTATCAATTTGACGTAGAGGTGCCATTAATACCAAAGAAGTTGCATACTAATCTAATGAAACTGACCAAAATATCTGTTTCTGCCATTGATGCCCTTGTTCCTGCTGCAAGAGCTTTTTTCAAAGATCCTGTTTCTGTGAAAGATAAAATTCATCGAGTGTATTTTTTTGAAAATGAAGCAGACAAGCTTGCCAATAGCATTAAACGTAAAGTTTTTCATGAAAGTCCTAATTTAAAGCTTAGTGAAAAGATTCATCTGAGATACTTTACGTTGCATATAGAGAATGTATCTGATGCTGCTGAAGTCGTTGCTGATATCCTATCAATACTTGCAATTAAAAGAATCATATAATTAAGATAATCCCAAAATCAAAAGGTTAGTAATATGATATTAGTTTTTTTGTCAAGTGGTTTGTTTTTAGGATGGTCTTTGGGGGCTAATGATGCGGCTAATGTTTTTGGCTCGGCTGTAGGTTCAAAAATGATTAGCTTTAGAAAAGCTGTTATAGTTTTATCAATATTCGTTATTCTGGGAGCAGTTTTTCAAGGTAGTGGAGCTTCACATACACTCGGTAAACTTGGAGCTGTGAATGCTATAGCCGGTTCTTTCACTGTTGCCCTTGCAGCCGCTCTTACTGTGTTTGTAATGACAAAATATAAACTTCCTGTATCTACTTCTCAAGCAATTGTTGGTGCTATTATTGGATGGAATATGTATAGTGGTAGTGAAACGGATTTTAATTCTCTCACTACAATTGTTACTACATGGGTAGTATGCCCCATTTTATCTGCCATATTTGCCGTATTGCTTCATTTACTTATTAAGTTTTTAATTAATAAATCTAAAATTCATTTAATTAAATTAGATAAGTATTTAAGAATAGGATTGTTGGTTGTTGGCGCCTTTGGGTCTTTTAGTTTAGGGGCAAATAATATTGCTAATGTAATGGGTGTTTTTGTTACTGCAGTGGCTCCAAAACATGTGTTAGATTTAGGATTGTTTACACTCAATGGTACACAGCAATTATTTTTGATTGGTGGAGTTGCTATTGCCATTGGTGCTATAACATACTCCAGGAAAATTATGCAAACAGTTGGGAATAACATCTTACAATTGTCTTCTGAATCTGCATTAGTTGTTGTGTTAGCGCATGCCTTGGTTTTATTTGTTTTTTCATCTCAATCATTACAGGGTTTTCTTGTCTCATTAGGTTTGCCAAAAATTCCATTGGTACCCGTTTCCAGTTCGCAGGCAATTGTAGGTGCTATATTGGGAGTTGGTCTTTTGAAACAAGCCAGAGAAATAAAATTTAATGTCATTGGTGGTATTGCTACTGGATGGGTTACGACTCCTATTATGGCTGGAATAATTTCCTTTTTCGCTTTATTTATTGTTAGTAATGTTTTTAATTTAGAAGTGTCACAATCTGACTCTTCATCACTTACGAATTCCCCTAAGCAACATAATGCAATTATTACTAAAAATGATTCTGCTGTTTTATTAAAAGATTCAATCGATATTATAGTGGTTCAAGATAATGATACTGTTAATCCTGTTTTGCAAATAATAAAATCAAATAACATTCCTAAGAAGACACAGGATACTCATCAAAGTAATACAGATTTTCATGGAAACGAAATGATTTCACAGAATGAAGACTCTGTTAGCTTTGGAAATCGCTTTTTGTTTGTTATCGGTGGTATTGTGGCGCTTATTATAATGGCATTAATCTTATATTACTACAAAAGAAAGGCTAGGGAAGATAAAGAGCTTCAAGAGAAAACCGAGCAGATAGAGGAATCTCAAAAGGCCTATATTGAATCGGAGCTAAAGAATACGAAAATATTAAACGAATCGCTTGAGTCAGAATTGGAATTTCAGAGAAGAGAGTTGACAAACCTGGCTTTAAATCTTGTGAATAAAAATGAATTTCTGGAAAATGTTAAAAATCTTGTAAAGGAAATAAAATCAACCTCTGAGGTTAAGGAGAAGGAGAAGCTTATTGATAAGCTTTTGAATCAAATAAATCAGAGTATGAATATTGATAAAGACAGGAAAACTTTTTATTTACACGTGGAAGATACGTACGATGATTTCTTTGTAAAACTAGAACAAAATTTCCCTACATTGACTCGCAAAGAGAAACAATTGGCTGCTCTCCTCAGATTGAATTTGTCTTCTAAAGAAATTGCTCATTTACAGAACATTTCCCCTAAAAGTGTAGAGATGAATAGATATAGACTAAGACAAAAAATGAATCTTGAACAAGGGGAGAATTTAACAGAATATATTAATAAGATATAAATAGGCAATATAGAGTTGTGTTGTAATTTAATAGGATGATAAGCAGTAGGTTAGTAATTTTGTTGTAGTGAGATGTAGAGGTGGTTTTTGTGATTTTTTAGTATATGTAGAGGTTTTGTAGGATATATAAATAGTATTTATTTATTTACTATATGTAATTTTATTTCAAATATTTAAATCAAACTCAAAATTAAGAATATGAAAAAACTAAGATCTTTATTTTTGATGGTAGCTGTTTTTATGTCTATTGCTGCTATAGCCCAGGATAATACAGTTACTGGGATTGTTAAATCTTCAGAGAATGGGAATACCATCTCTAAAGTGGAAATTAGGTTAAAAGGGAAACTAGAAGTCAGTGCCGAAACTGATAAAAATGGTAAGTATAGTATCTCTGTACCAAACAATAGTTCAAACACATTGATTTTTAAACATCCAGATTTTGATGCAAAAGAAATTAATGTAGCAGGTAAATCAATTGTGGATGTTACTATGGTAAGTGCCGTAAGATATAATCAATATGGACAAAAGGTTAATCGTCAAGAGTTACTACCTGAGTCGCGTGATGGTTATATAACATTTGAATCAAAAGATAAAAATTACAAATTGTGGTTAGACAACCGTGTGTATCTTGATGGTGCTACCTATTTTGATAATTATGATAAAAAT
>PKTE01000184.1 GCA_002869335.1 Salinivirgaceae bacterium
AAAATAGTTAATGTACTCTGAGTAGCTTTCTGCAGTTTCAAAAGTTAGTCCTTGCGAAATAGGAGGATCGTCGCTTGTTTGTGGCGCTGGACAATAAAAACAATTGGCATTGCAACGACCGTTAATAAACAGGCAGCTCCAGTTTCCTTCTCCGCAAATGCGGCAGCCTGGCGAAATTGCCTTATAAAAAGGTTTTGTATCATTGAATAAATATTGCATTCTATCTGCTTTAAGCAGTTCTGCTCTTTTATTCTGATAAAAGTCTATATCACCTGGATTGATCCAGTTAATATTGTAACTTGAAAATGCTGTTTTGTTCTTGTTAATCAGCATATTCAGATACTTGTAGTAAGCATCCATATTGAAATTCTTTAAATAAAAAATGAAAAATAATTAGAGCTGAATATTTAAATTAACCGATTTACAGCTCCGAGAAGATGTAGAGAAATATCAGGTGCTTTTCGAGCCCCAATAAGTGGTGGAATGTTATGATTGATAAATTCATCTCAGTTTTAATCGTGTATAAAAATAGTGAAAATATCCATCATAATACCAGTCATTTTGAGATAAGTGGAGGTATTTTATTTTTGCATTTTATATCAGATAGATAGTTATATGATCAATTTGCATATTGTTCTAATAAAAATACAACTACTTTTAAAATAAGAAACGTATTTTTAAATGTTTATTTAAAATGGGAGAGGAGACCCCAATACTTCCTCTCGTCATGAAAAAAATTAGTCATGCGCAATTAAAATAGTAGAATTACCCATTGTAGGGCTTTATTAAAACAAAAACATTATGAGAATAACAATTATTTTTTTGACTATTATACTTTTATACGGTTGTAATAGTAATGTGAAAAACAATGAAATCTCCGAAAAAGATTGGAATGAAGCAAAAATAGCTTTTAATGAATTGAACGAAACTTTGAAAAAAGAAAAAGGAGAATTATGGAATCATTCTTTGGAAGGTCCTTTAATGCTAGTAAACAGACAAACTCGAATAATAATTGCCAATGAAAATGATAAATCCGGAGAACTAGAAGAACAGGAGAATCTTTTTGTAGGTAAACTTCCAGAAAATGTAAATATTGCCAATACTGCATTTGACTGGAATGGTAAAAGGTGGACAATGGTTGCGCTGCCATTACCTAAAACAAAAGTTGAGCGTTTGAATCTGCTCATTCATGAGTCTTTTCATAGTATTCAGCCAGCTGTTGGATTTAATAATTTGACTGAAATTCAGAGCAAGCATTTGGATTCCAAAAATGGCCGGGTGTATTTGAAACTTGAGCTTGAGGCTTTGAAAGCTGCTCTCAATGAAAATGAACCTGAAGTACATTTGAAAAATGCGCTACTTTTCAGACAATATCGTCACCAAATTTTTACAGATGCGAAGAAAGCAGAGAATTCATTGGAAATTAATGAGGGATTGGCAGAATATACCGGCTCAATTTTGAGCCAGAGATCTGACAGTGAATTGAAATCACACTATGCCAATCAAATCGATTATTTTTACTCGATGCCTACTTTTGTTCGTTCATTTGCCTATTTTACAATTCCGGTGTATGGTTATTTTATGCAAAAAACAGATAATGAATGGAATCAGAAAATAACCAACGAGACTAATTTAACTGACTTTATCAGAAGGTTTTGGAATATTGAATTTTCACAGGTAACTAAGAAGGAAATTATAGAACTTGGAAGTCAATATGCTTTGAGTTCAATTATGGAATTTGAAAACAAGCGGGAATTAAGAATTGAAGCTTTAAAAAATAAATATAAAAAGACATTTTTAAGCGATAGTGTTGTTGAAATAGGATTAGAGAACATGCATATTGGGTTTAATCCATCTAATATAATGCCTCTGGATGCGCATGGAACGGTCTATCCAAATTTGAGAATAACAGATAATTGGGGGATACTTAAAGTTGATAGTTGTGGTGCATTAATGAGTCCTGATTGGAAAAAAGTAACAATATCAAATACTGAAACTATTACAGATTCTGTAATTTCAGGGTGTGGTTGGAAACTGAAACTTGATAAGACATATGAACTTGAATTGATTGAAAATAAATTTATTATTACAAAAAAATAAAAAAATCCCCAAAAGAATATTAAATAAGGATTAGACGGGTTTTTGGTGACTGAGATATGTATTCTTTAATATATTATAATTGATAATTGTTGCTAAATTACCTTCTGATCTTTATAATTATTGTAATTTTTACTCTTAATGATTTATTAAGATCGACTAATTACTATTTACTATTCAATGTTTTTCTATTTTTGGTAGTTTAATATTTGAAAAAATGAGTCTGAAATCAATTATTTACCTGTCATTTTTGGTGTTTGTAGCTTGTAATACAGAGCTTAAAAAGCCAACAGTAACAGCTAATTCTATCGAAGAGTCTAAAGTAAAAACAACTGCTCAAAGTCTTTCCGAAAATGCTTCTGAAAAACCAAAAGATACTAATGCAGAGTTCGCTGCTATGTTTCCAATAGTTGATAGTTTTCCAATATGTGCTGAGCTTTTTAAGTCTTCATATCGTTTTGATGAAAAAGAGACTTATCGTGCATTTAGTCAAACGGTTAAATGGGACTTTTTTACTGATGCATCAGAATATGAATGGTTTTATCAACCGGTTTTGAAATATCAGTATGGCGATAGTGCTTTTGTGTTGGTGGCATTAGAATACGATGAAGAAAGTAATGCGCAAAGATACCATTTGATAAGGCAGGAATTAACCTGGAGTGATCATAAAGAGGCTTATTTTTTTGGCACAAAATGGGAGATTGTTATTGCTGAAAAAAGAGATGGAGAAATTATTAAGGAGTACGAATTTTTAGATGATTCGTTTGATTCTGTGTTGATTAGGCAAAAGAACAAGCCTCAACAAATTTTATGTCGTTTTGATGATGATTTTTTGGATATCAAGAGATTCTTTAAACTCACGCGTAAGGAGATGAATGGTTTTCCGAAAAAATACAATGCTGATAGTGTCTTCCCTACTATTGCAAATGGCTGGAATGCCATGCAGCAGTTAGATAAAATCGAGAATACAGAAGTCGACAAGTACAGAGATTTTTCAACTTACATTCATGCTAAAACCAATATAGATAAAACTTATACCGGCTACAAGGTAAATTATGTGCCCTATGTTTTTCCTCTTGGTACAATGGCCGTAAATGATAGCCTTACTTTGTATGTGGTATATAGCGATTATTTCGATAATAATGAAGCTGCTAAAACCATCAAAATATTGCTTTGCGATGGCGTTTTAAACCGAATAGTAGATTACAAGAGTCTTGTTTGGGCAGATGAACCTGATTCAAATGTTGATTTTGTAGATAATGCTTTTTATTTCGTTGATGACAATACCGTTAGAATACCATTGGATTTTAGTTATGCCGGTATTTTGCCTGGGCAGGAATATTTCAAGAATTTAATTTCAAAAATCGACGAAAAACCGCTTCCTCTTACTTTTTTTGAGGCTGACTTGATGGGACAAGAATTTATTAACGTAGACGGTTTGGATGCATTTCTTGGTTTGTTTACAAAAGGAAGTAATGAATATGCAAGCTGTTTTGGCAAAATTGAAACTACTTCTCAAATTTTGATTTTGCTTAATTCGACACAAGAAATTACTAGCGGAGAGCATTTTGTTATTGATTCATATTTTGCTTCTGTTTTTGATAAAGAGACAGGCGCTCATCAACATAATATATTGCTAAATAGTCGTTTCGATGGCGCACAGTCTTTTATAACATCTGATAGCATATTACTTTTCCCGGCGGGAGAGGAGCATTACGAACTTATTTTTGGCGAAGATGGCAATTTGTATCCAACACCAACAGATACTTTAAAAGTTACCAATTATGGTTTTATAAGGCACGAATTTGTTTTTTCTCATGAAAATGGTATTGATTCAATTGGTTTTTTGGATTGCTTTAAAAAGAGTAAATCCGAAAAGATTGTAGGAATTGAAGATTTTAAATGTATGGAAAACGATACGTTGAACGTTATTTCAAATAAATTGAATGCTCTTATTTTCAATAAAAAAGAACGCTTTTTTGTGAAATATATTCCTTCTACTGTTAAGGATGTAAATGATTCAATAGTGTATTTAGAGTGGAAAAGATTAGACTCACATAATTATTTCTATGATTCTTTTGATTACAATTATATCATTGAATCAGGCATGTATAATAAAAAAAGGCACCAATTAAATAAAAATAGAAAGCATACTTATCTAAGGGAATTGTAAACTTTCATTAATATAATAGTTTGTAATTCCAGGTTTCTATATCTTTTAATTAACCGTATTTTTACTTACATCCCCTGCTGTACTTTTACTATCTTTATATATGTTCTAAATTAATTAAAGTCTTGTGAGTTTATAGGTTGTTGTTTAAGTGCTTCTTAGTTAGTGCTTTGTGTGTTGTTTAGTGATTGGTTCAAGGCTGTGCAAATAAATAACCAAAGGAATATAAACCTTTAAATTTTGAACATGACTTATAGTAAAAAAGGAAAAATGTTAATAGATCATTTAATTCCGTATAAAAGTAAAGGTGAAATTATAAAGCACTGGTATTATGTAGGTAAAATCACGTAAAAATGAATAACAGGAAGCCCACATATGAGGAATTGGAGAAAAAATTGCGAGATGTTGAAGCATTGTTGGCTCACCGCGCTAAAGAGTTAAAATGTATTTCTGAGCTTTCTGCATTGGCAGAAACTATGGATAATGTCAATGATATCTTATCTGAATTACCCCATATTTTAAAAAAGAGTTGGCAATTCCCCGAAATTACCGAAGTAAAAATATCCTGTAGTGGCAATACTTACCAAACAAAAAAATTTGAGCAAACTTCGTGGGTGATGAATTCAGTTATTATGGTTGAAGATAGACCTACAGGAGAAATTTTTATTACATGCCGTGAAAATAGAACAGATAATGTTGATCCATTTTTAAAAGAAGAATATGAACTATTGCAAATTATTTCCGAACGATTGGGGGAAATCATAGAGCGTTTACAAAAAAGTAATCGATATGAAGTACTTTTCAATAGTTTATTAGGAGGCATTATAAAAGCTAATAAAGAAGGAATCATTACGGAAGCAAATCCTGAGGCAGCAAAAATTTGTGGTTATGAAAATCCAAATGAACTTATTGGGCAACCAATGATAAGTTTATATCCAGATGAGTTGCCAGGTAATGAACACAGTGGTAAACCAATAACCAATTTTTATACGAAACCCATAAAACGGGAAGAGCTTTTAAAAAAACTAAAACAAGAAGGTGGTTATTTACATAATTTTGAATTTCCTTTCAAAAAGAAAGATAATTCTATAGTTCCCACGCTTTGCAATATCAAAATGTTGTTTGACCAGAAAGGAGAATATAACGAGACAATTGTAATATTCACTGATATTTCAGATAGAAAAATAGCGGAAAAAACTATAAAAGCAAGCGAACTTCGCTTTAGGACCATGTTTTCTCAAGCGCCTCTTGGAATTGCATTAATAAATTCTCTGAATGGGAAAATATATTAAGTAAATCAAAAATTTGCTGACATCGCTGGCCGCACAAGAGAAGCAATGTCCAATATCGATTGGATGAGTATAACTCACCCGGATGATGTACAGGAAGATCTGGATAATATGGCATTGCTTAATGCAGGTAAAATCGATGGGTTTAATATGCAAAAGCGTTACATTAAACCAGACGGTTCGTATGTTTGGATAAATATGACTATTGCTCCAATGGTTGTGCAGAAAAATCAAGAGCCTCGTCACTTATGTATGATCGAGGATATTACAGAGCAAAAGGAGATGGTACAATCTCTAAAAATGAGCGAAGAAAAACTTCGTAATATTTTTGAGAACAGTACTAACATATTCTATTCACACAATACAGATCATGTTCTGACATATGTAAGCCCACAAGTTGAGGATATCTTAGGTTACACTCAGGATGAAGTTAAAGGTAACTGGGCTAATTTTACTTCGGATAATCCAATAAATGAATTAGGATTTCAATATACTTTAAAAGCAATAGAAACCGGTAAGCGCCAACCACTTTATAATCTGGAGTTGGTAAAGAAAAGCGGAGAAAAAGTCTGGGTTGAGGTACGGGAGACACCTATTGTAGAAAATGGTAAAGTTGTATCAATTGTTGGTTCTGTAGTTGATATTACTGAACGAATTGAAGCAATACAAGTAAAAGAAAGTGAAGCTCGGTTTAAAAACATGTTTTTGGGTCATAATGCCACAATGCTACTAATTGAACCTGAAAGCGGCGATATAATTGATGCAAACGATGCGGCTGCAAAATTTTATGGTTACACTAAATCAAATCTTTGCTCCATAAATATAAACGATCTTAATACGTTATCTCCTGAACAAGTTGCTATAGAAAGAAATAAAGCTCTCCTTAAAAAACGCAATCATTTTATTTTTAACCACAGAATTGCAAATGGGACTGTTCGAACTGTAGAAGTGCATTCATCGCCTATTAAATATGAAGACAAACAAATTTTGTTTTCAATTATTTACGATATAACTGAACAAAAACAAGCAGAGCAAGCGCTGATTGATAGTGAGAAAAAATTAAACATCTGGATAAATCATTCACCGGCCTGTACAAAAATTGTTGATCCTGATCTCAACTTACAATTCATGAGTGAATCTGGTATGCAAGAACTTAAAATAGAAGATGTCACAGAGTTTTACGGAAAGCCGTATCCTTTTTACTTCTATCCTGACTCTTTCAAAGTTCCCATGAGGAATAATCTTGAGAAAGTAAAGAAAACCGGAGAGACCATAACGCAAGAGGCTGCGGTATTGGATATACAAGGAAATGAACTTTGGTATCGTTCAACTCTTGTGCCGGTATTTGATGATAATGAGGAGCTTGAATATATAATGATTGTTTCTTTGGAGATAACTGATAGGAAACGAGACGAACAAGCATTAAAAAACAACGAATCCCGACTTAAAAGTCTGGTTTCTATTTTCCAAAGAGATTTTCATGAACATAGAGAGTTATTAGATTTCTCACTTGAAGAGTCAATAAAACTTACCGAAAGTAAACTTGGTTTTATTTGTTTGTATGACAATAAAACAGAGCAGTTTTCTTTGTTTTCCTGGTCAAAAGAAGCAATGAAAGAATGTAATATTGAGGATCCACAATCTATTTTCAAATTAGAAAAGACAGGCATATGGGGTGATGCTGTACGCGAAAAGAGAGCAATAATTATAAATGACTATCATGCCCCTAATTCACACAAAAAAGGAATACCTAAGGGGCATGCTAAATTAAAAAAGGTAATTGTAATTCCAGTACACTTCAATAATCAAATTGTGGCTGTAGTCGGAGTGGCCAATAAAGAAACAGACTATACACAAAATGATGTATTACATCTAGATATTTTGATGAAAAATACATGGAGCATATTGCATAAAATAGAAAATGATGTGTTTATTAAAGAGCAAAATAAGGTATTAACAAAACTGAACAAGGATAAGGATAAGTT
>PKTE01000084.1 GCA_002869335.1 Salinivirgaceae bacterium
CAACCTGATAAGGAGTTTTCCCAATATATTTTCTAAGATGGAATTTCATGTCCGTATACCTATCCAAATGTAGGAACAATATTCAGTCTTTCCAAGGGTATTTTGGTGTGTTGTGTTAAAAGGATTGACTAACGGTTTTCCGTTATTTGAGGTGTGGGTTTGAATAAATATAGGGTTATTATGCTAATCCTCTCATTTTTAATCTTTCAAATAGTAATTGCTTGTAGCTTTCACCAATAGGAATAGATTCATCAGCAATAATAATTGAAGATTTGTTGATAGAATCTATTTTTGATATGGGGATTAAGTAAGATTTGTGAATACGTATAAACTCTTCGGACGGAATTAATTCTTCTATTTCTTTGAAGTTCATTAATGTATATACTGCTCCTGTTTTTATAGTGTTTATAATTAAGTAATTACTCATGCTCTTGATAAAAAGAATATCGTTTATTTCTATTTTTTGAAGTTTGTAATCGGTCTTGATGAAAATAAAATTGTCCGTGGTTGTTTTGGAGCTTAATTCCTGGTTAGTTTGCTTATTTTTATTCGCATTCAATAGATCGTATACACGATTGACAGCTTTTAGAAATCTTTTATAAGAAATTGGTTTAAGAAGGTAGTCTGTCACTTGTAGTTCATAGCCTTGAAGTGCATATTGGTCGTATGCTGTGGTGAGTATTACAAAGGGTTTATTTTCCATACTTTGTAGCATTTCTATGCCCGAAAGGTCTTCCATTTCAATGTCAAGAAACATTAAATCAACGCTGTTTTGTTTTATAAAACCTAGTGCATCAGAGGCATTGCCGAAAAGGTCTGTAAGTTCAAGAAAATTAACTTTTGAAATAAAAGCCTTCATTTGTTCCAGGGCTAATGGCTCATCATCAACGGCTATGCATTTTATTTTTGTCATGGTTATAAAATTTCAAGGGTTAGTTTTACGGAAAATACACCATCTTGGTTTAATATCTCCAATTCGTGTAAATCTGGATATATAAGATGAAGTCGCCTTTTTGCATTTTCGATACCTATTCCACCATTTTCAGTATGTTGTTTTTCTTTGATATAGTTTCTTGTGGTGAATAATAACTTATTATCTTTTTTTTCAAGACGAATTATTATTCCCGGAGCTTCTGATGCATCTTTTTTTCCATGCTTAAATACGTTTTCTACAAAGGGGATAAATAGCATAGGGGCAACTCTAATACTATTTAGGTTTCCATTAATTTCTAGTTCTATAAAATCTGTTTTTTTAATCCTAATACGTTGGAGTTCTACATAGTTTGTAATTACGCTAATTTCGTCTTTTAGTAAAACCTTTTCCGCTTTTGTGTCATATATCATGTACCGCAGGAGTTCACTAAGTTTGATTACTGTTTCATAGGTTTTTTGCTGGTCGATAAAGATTAATGAATTAATGTTGTTTAGTGTGTTGAATAAGAAGTGTGGGTTAATCTGTGATTTAAGTAACTGTAATTCCGTTTCAAGGTTTTTTCTTTTTAGCTCATCTTTTTCACGTTGGTTTTGATACCATTGCTTAACGAGTTTAATTGCAGAAGCCAGAACTATAACAAACAGGTTTTCCAATGCTAACCAATAAAATGAAGGAGAGGAAAAGCTATCGGGTATAATTTGTAAAGTAATTTTAGTATTGCCCCATATCATCATGAGATATTGCTCAAATAATATTGTAGTAGTAAATGACAGGGTAAAATATATAAAGAAAAGAACGGTTCTTTTTTGTAAGAGAAAACGAGGAATTAAAAAGTATATCACAAAATATACGTATAGAATTTCAACTACACCAAAGCGTAATTGTAATATAAGCTTTACCAGGTAGTTTTCGTTTCGGTAGCCATATAGGAACATAAAGCCTGCAAATACGAATATCCAAAATAGAATATGTAGTGCTACGCGTAATATTTTGTTCTTTTTTGAAAACATTTAGTGTGCTTTTGTACAATAAAAATACAAAACATTTGTGGTTATATGGTTTTTTGAGAATGGTTATATACAAAACGTTAGTTGTTGAATGTGAAATGGCTAAAGTTAATTGCAAATCCTTTTTGCAATTGACATATACTGTTTTGTAATCAAATATTTTACGTTGGTTAATCTCTTTTCCCTTTGATAATCTTTTGGTCCATATTTGAGTAAAATATGTGAATCTAATATTGTCAATTATGAAAAATATAATCTTGCTAATACTGTTTTTTGTTGCGCTAAATTCATATTTAACTGCTCAGCAAACCCACATTGTGGAGAGTGATTTGTTTGATGGTCCTGAAGCTATTATTTATGATTCGGAATTGAAGCTCTACTATATAGGTAATGCTGGGGATGGTAAGATTTTGAAAATGGATATCCTTGGCCTTGTTGAACCTTTTATTGATAGTATAGGAGTAGAAATGGTAATGTCTTTTGAAATTATAGGGGATTCATTATTTGCAAGTACAAATTATCCTTCGACACTTACCTGTTTAAACAGGTATACTGGTGATCTGATTTACCAGCTTGATATGGATAGTATAGTCCAATCATTTTCGCAAACAGTTGTAGATCGGAGAAATAATAATATTTATATAGTTGTTCAGCAAGGGGAAGTTTATAAAGTCATTCCTGATAAAGCCCAAATATGGAAATTTGCAGATGCTGGAGTTCAAACAAGCGCGCAAGGTATTGAAATTGATACTCTTCAAAACCAATTAATGATATTTTCATGGAGTCTCCCACAGGCAACATTTATAAATCTTAGCGATTCAACAGATGTATCTATAGGTCCAAATATAGGGTCATATCAAAATACAGGAAGTGTTACTGCGCCTGATGGATATGTGTATCTATCAACATGGTCGGGTCATCAGATTCGAAAATTTCATAAAGATTCAATTGCTGAAGCTGTTAGTTTTTGTAATGAATCCCTTTACAAACCTGTCGGAATAACTTACAATTTAGACAAAAAACAATTAGGCGTTTGTAATTATGGAAATAACACTGTTACAATTGTCAATTTAACTGCCGATACACTTACCGGAATGAGTAGTTATAATTTACAAAGTCAACAACTAAGAATTTATAATCCAATCAATACCAGAGGTGTTGTTATTGAGTGTCAAAATCCTGTTGAAAGAATTTCATCTGTTTATTTTTATAATTCTGTTGGTCAAGTGGTACAAAGAGTTTGGGAACCATATATTAATAATAATCAATCTATACATATTGATGCTAGTAGGTTACCTGCTGGTTTTTATATTGTTACTGTGAGTGCAGGAAAACAAATTATAGGTTCTTCAAAAATAGTTTTTCAATAAACTTTGATTGATCATGCAAAAGTTAAATCACTTTATCCTTTTCCTGGTAGTTTTTTTCCCTTTGACATTATTCAGTCAAATAGCTATAGATTACAATAAAAGCCATGAAGATGACACTGTCGATATATTATTTATTGGTAGTAGCTATTTTGGATATCATAATTTACCAGGCATTTTTGATAGCCTCAGTTCAGCTGCAGGGTATAATGTGCGATTAGATTCGCATATTCCAGGTGGTTGGTATTTAGATGATCATGCCACTGATCCTGAGACAGACTCTTTAATAAATGAGCGAAACTGGGATTATGTAATTCTTCAGGGAGTAGGTAGCCTAATGGCATACCCAAATGTATATACATCACATCCTGTATATCCGGCAATTGATACTCTTAAAGGAAAAATTCTTTCCAATTGTTCTTCAACGGAAATTATTTATTGCTTGCCATGGGCCTTTGAGGATGGTATGACCTGGCTAGGTTGGGATGATACATATGCTGACATGCAAGAACTGATTTATGAAACTACTTTGAGTTACTGCAATGATTTAGAAATTTCTATTGCTCCGGTTGGGTGGGCGTGGTATGAAGTGCTGGATTCTTTAAATTATCCATTGCATTATTTACATTTGAGCGACTGGAACCATCCGTCTGTAAGAGGCTCATATTTAATGGGATGTGTGGTTTATGTTTCTGTTTTTATGGAAAGTATTGAAAACAATCCCTATTATTTTGGCTTGGCTGAGCAAGAAGCGTTGGGTTTTCAGCAAGTTGCCTCGGATATAGTTTTGAATGACTTAGTGCTTTGGAATTTGGCTGATTCTGTTCCGAATGGAGTTTTATCTCAAACTGTTTGTTCCAATTTATTTGATGTCTATCCCAACCCAATAGAAAAACTCTCAACGATAACATTTAGTATTTCAAAACCTGGTAATGTTAAGCTATCCATAGTGAATATTAATGGTGAAATTGTAAAAGTTATTGAGAATAGATATTTCGCTAGTGGTACGTATTTTAAAATGCTAGACTTTAGTACAAATAATGAAGGGTTATATCTTCTTATATTAGAACACAACCAGCATAAAACGTTCAGGAAAATTGTATATGAGAAATAGGATCATACTAATATTGCTTTCTGTTGTTTTTACACTTGGTTTGGTGTTTGCTTCACTAGAACTGCCCATGCTTGTGGATAATCATATTCAGGACTCCATGAATTTTTTGTCATTTGACCAGCAATCAAATGAGTTGAATATCAATAAAACGATGCTCTATTTTGAGTATTTTCACTTGAAAGAGATTGGTTATATATGTTTATCCTTAATCATATTGCTAATTTTTCTGGGATTCTACTTTGGAAAGAAAAGCTTGAGTTTGCTAGGAGCTTTTGCCGTTTTTATTCCAGTATTTGGTCATTTCGCATTATCTATGTTTTTTCTTGCCGGATTAGGTTTTTTACGTGTGATTTGGATTCCATTTACTGAGATTTCTCCTTTCTTTATGCATTATGGTGATGTAGTTTACCTTCCTAATAAAACATTACTCTCAATTGGAGAATTTTTTGGTTTATCATTAAATAAAGAAATTGCAGTGTTCTTTATTTTAATAGGAATTATCCTATTTATGATGGGAGTTTATGTATGGTTTTCTACAAAATTTTTTAAGAACAATGTCGCCAAGTCATTTATTTATAAGATATCCAGACATCCACAATATTTAGGTTGGATATTATGGAGCTATGGTGTGTTTCTTCTGCCCAATAAAGAGACTATGAAAAACTCTTGGGGTTACCCAGATAGCTTTCCATGGTTGCTTTCAGTAATGATCATAGTTGCAATATCGCTATTGGAAGAAATCAATATGAGGAAGAAGTATGGGGCAGAATATGAGGAGTTTAGAAGGAATACGGCATTTATGTTTCCATTGCCAAAATGGTTTAAAAGATTTGTAAAGCATCCTATGGTGTTGTTTTTCAGTACAAATGAATTTTCGAAGAAAAGGCATGTATTGGTATTTACCTCCTATTATACCGTTGTATTAGTTTTTATATCGTTTGTAATTTTCTCGTTTACCGATCCCAGAGTGCAAAATCCATTTTTACATAGTACAAAACAAAAGGCCATAGTCAAATATATTGATCAACTGAATAACGGTGCTTTAAGAAGACAAAAAGATATTGCTGCTATGGAATTGGAACAATATGCGAATTTATCTATTCCATATTTAATGAAGACTTTAAAAAGTAAAGATGATAATACAAAAAGTCTTGCAATAAGAACCTTACGGAATATCAAAGATGCATCTGTTTGTAATGAATTAATTAATTCATGCATAAGGGATTCGTCTGAGATGGTATTAGAAGAAGCATTGAGAGCGATTGGTGTGCTCAATTGCAAGAATTCGAAAGATTTTATATTGCGAAACATTCAACATTCAAGCCAGAGGATAAGAGATGCTGCTGCATATGCAATAGGTAAAACCGGTGCAAAAGAAGGAGTTCCATTTCTCTTAAGGCAGTTTGAAGGCTTAGGTAAATTTTCAAAAATTATATATATAGAATCTTTTGGAAACGTTAAATCTACTGAAGCAATTGGGTTGCTTCATGGCCAGCTTTTATCTTCCGATACTGATATAGTTGTTGCAAGTATAGTTGCATTATGTAAAATAGGTAGCAAAAGGTCAATACCACATTTAGAGAAGTTATTGGCTATGAATCATTGGGAGGTTGTAGTTTATGCAAAACAAGTGATTAATAAAATAAAGGTTAAAGAGTAGTGTTTTAGTTATGCGTTATATCAATTCCTTTAATTCTGTTTAAGTAATTAGTAAAAGCATTTTTTTCTATCTCTCTCGATTCCCGTGATTGTTGAATTTTCACCTTTCCGTTTTCGTCCTTTAAGTAGAATTTAAAAACGAACGAAGCATTTTCACCGATACCCATTTTTCCGAAACGCAAATCGGCCAAATAAAGTCCCTTATCATCTTCATTCACATGATAAAAACCTTTGGAGAATTTAATGAGTTTTTGCAAATCCTCATTGTCGTTAATATCTAATAGTTTATGATCATTGCGGGGAATAAATTCAAAATCTGATGGTATATGTTTGTCAAAATTTGAATATAAAGCCATGTAATAGCCAGTATCAACTTCAGCAATACTCATCCATAAAAAGTTTGTTAAAGGCAAAGGGGTAGTTTTGTATCGTTCATAAGTAATTTCCTGTTTTGCCATAGCCTCTTTAAAAACACTATTAATATACAGTTTATTGACAATTGTGCCCAAAAGATAAGTGGAGGTGATTATAACAACTCCAATTATTAGCTTTCGCCTAAACACAGATATACGTTTTAGAAACATGATGATTAATAAGACAAGAATTATTGGAAGTGTATAAAAGATGTCGACAATCCCGACAGTACCAAATTCAATCCGATAACTAGAAAAGGGAAGGAAAGCCCCTGTTCCATAGGTGGTAAGATAATCTAAAAACGGATGTGTAAAAGCAGCCCAAAAAATAAGCATGGTCCATTCACGCCGTTTGACATCCATCTTTTTTCGGTGAATGCGATGAATGAGCCAACCTAAAAGTGGTGCAATGATGAACGCAAATATTAAGGCATGACTGAATCCACGGTGAACAAATAATCCGTCAACTTCACTAAATAAAGGCGATACAAAAATATCCAGGTCTGGAATTAATCCTCCAACAGCGCCCCACATTATTGCTTTGTTTCCGGCTTTCTTGCCCAAAACCACTTCACCAACCGCAGCACCCAATACTGTTTGTGTTACTAAATCCATTTTATATTTTATTCTGTAAAAAGCATTTCAATATAGAATAAACCTGAAAAGAGTAGTTTTGTTTAGGTTTTCAATTAAATCTTTAAACAGTTGCTTTGTGGTACTTCTTGGATCACTTGACATTTCCAGTGGACATTAAAAGTAATGCCTATATTTTGACAACTTGAAACAGGAAGAATTTAATATCTTTAATTCACCTCTAAGTAGCTCTAAAAGCCAGTCGACTATAGATGTAATTTTGATAAATGTACTACCTGAACAAATAGGAAATATGCCTTCTAATTTTTTATTTTGCTTTTACGTTGATTTATTTCATTATTACTAAACCTCTATTATTAGCGAATCTGATTGATCGCTCTAGCCGCTGGGCTTTTACTTTTTTTGCTGCAGCTCAAAAAAAGTAAACAAAAAAACGCC
>PKTE01000256.1 GCA_002869335.1 Salinivirgaceae bacterium
AATTGAAAGTAGGATTGACTTTTTCATAACTTGATGTATGTTAGAATTTTATTTGTTCACAAGGTACCTCTTTGTTGAGTATTTGAGGCTCAGATAACCTACATTAAAACTACATCAATGTAAAAATATGATTACTTCAATACTACATCACTCTCTTTTAAATATTAATGATTAGTTATTAATGTTTAATTTGAGTTAAATGTTTGTTTTCTTATTGTTTGAAATTTAACTTGATTAATTTAATGGCAATTAATAATTCTGGTTTTGAATTTGTAGATGTTTGTAATACTTAAATAGGCTTATGGAAAAGGCGATGAATGATAGTGATGTTAGAAAAGTAAAACTACGTATCGTAAGGATACTTTTCATAGCCTTATTACCTGCATTTTTTATTACACTTCTGGTTTGGATGTTTTTGTCCTTTGAGTTTGTGTCAAATTTATTGTTGCTTTTGATTGTTTTTTCTACAACTTGGCTTGTTTCCTTCTTTCTATTAGTGAAGAAATACTTGAAGGATTATTCAACGAAAAAGAAAGTAGTAGAAACCATACAAATATCTAAAAAAGACGTTCAATTTAAATCAATTAACTCAACTGCAATGTATTGTGCGCAGAAATATGGAGTTAATCAATGTGCAAAGGTAGTTGGGAATCAAAACTCTTTTATCATTAGCGGTCATAAAGTATCTATCCCAATTGAATTGTATGATTCTTTGAATGATGGAAATGAAATTGAGGTGTCGGTAGCAAAATATAGTGGAGCAGTTCTATCGTTAATTATTAATGAGTGTTTTTTTGAGGATAGTGACTATAAAATTTATTTTTCAAGAAATCTTTTATGTCCATAAACAGTATCGTTTTCGTCTGTTATCTTTTTGGAATAATTTTGCATTAAAAACTTAATGTTTCACATGAATCCCAGCATGCCACTCTTCATATACTTTGCCTTTAGCTATATAATATCCCTGAAACAATATCATAATTGAATAGGTGTTTTTAATTAACAATTACTCATTAACAATTAAACATTATTTGAAAAATTTCTCCATTCCCTTTGTGTACTTCACTTCATAGGTGTTTTCGTCTGTTCCACTTAAAATAAAGTAGGCTTCCATCTCAGGATGTTTCTCCATGATATCTTTTGATGCATGATAGCCAAGTACCATAAAAGCTGTAGCATAAGCATCGGCAGTCATGCAGTCTGGAGCAACAACTGATGCGCTTAATAAGCTGTGTTGCACAGGGTAGCCAGTTTTAGGGTTGATTGTATGGGCGTATTTTTTTCCATTTTTAATGTAGAATTGGCGGTAATTGCCTGAGGTTGCCATGGCTGCGTCAGAAATATTAATAATTCTTTGAAGTTTTCGTTCTGCAGGTGATTGATCATCAGTTGGTTCGTCAATGCCAATTCGCCATGGATTTCCTTGTTCGTTAACTCCTTTTACTCGAATTTCTCCACCAATTTCAACCATGTAGTTTTTTATTCCTTGATTCTCAAGTACCAGTGCAGCCATGTCTACAGAATATCCTTTGGCTATGGCGCTGGCATCCAGTTGAATAGTAGAGGTGTCTTTATGTAGCTTACCGTTTATTAGGTGGACTCTTTCATAACCTGTATAGGAGAGAATGTGTTCGATAGATTTATCGTCAGTTCTTTGTGGTTCAGTGAAACCAAATCCCCATGCGTTTACCAAAGGAGCCACTGTTATGTCAAAAGCACCGTGTGTTTCTTTTGATATTTCTAATGCTTTTTTATAGACATTCAAAAAGTGATCGTCCAAAACTACTGAGCTGTCATTTTGGTTAATTCTGCTTATTACCGAAATAGGATCATACGTGGATAGCGATTTATCTATTCTTTCCATAGAAGCCTTTAGCAAATCATGAAAATCCTTCCCGTTTGGCGAGTCGTAGCTAACATGATAAAAAGTACCGTGAGCTTGTCCCTGGTTCTTAATATAAGGTTTCTTATCTGGTTGGCAGCCAATGAATAATATGGCTATGATTAGAATAGATAGATTTTTCATTGTGTGATTTTTTTAGACTGTGCAAATTAGAAACTAATTTGGGTAATTTGCAAATGAATTCATTTATGTTTAATAATTGAAACAGATATATAGTGCGATAATGTTTTTCTATTTTTTTTGGTTTAATAGTCTAATTACATCCGGAATATGTGGTTTTACTTCTTCTATTAATTGATTGATTTTGTTTTCTTTATGTTGGTTTTTTCTGAGTTCTGTTATTGATTTTTGTAATTGCTGGGCAGTTTCTTTTTCACTTTTTTCTGCTTCCAGATAGGCCGCAAGCCAATAATACCATTGAATGGTCGGCAGGTATTTAGCTTGTCCTAAAAACTCACGCTCTTTTTTTACCAAATCATTTCGCTTGATAATAGAAAGAAGCTTTTTATAGCTGCGTTGTTCTAGTAATACTTGGAGAAATGCTGTGTAAAATCCATGCCAACGATGGGCGAATATTTCTTTGCGATAAGTATTACTGAATGTTTCTCCATAACTCGCCGCTTGTTCAACTTTTCCATTTACCAGTAGTGTTCGCAAGTAGAGTGAAACAAATCCAATGCGATTATAGAAACTATTGGTTTGTTTCATTTCCGGGATGGTGTTTTGCATCAGCTTTATCGCTTCTTTGTACTTTTTTTGTTTTAGCAATATGCCACACAGGTTATTAATGTAGAAAAGATAGTCGCTATTCTGCTGTCTGATAGACAAGTAGCCATAGTCAACAGCTTCTTCCAATTCATTTCTTTTTTGGTACATCATTGAGCGGTTGGCATAAAAATTGGCCAAAATGCGCTTTGAATAGAAAATGGGAGAATGGAGAGTCCTGTCTAAAATGTCAGTTATTTCTTTCATTTCATCGAAACGCCTGTAATTGTAGTATACATACAAAAGGCGCACAACAGCCCTATATCTAGTATATCCATCAAGGTTTTTATCATGGAAAGTGTCAGTTAAGAATTGAATCCATTGTTCAGATTCTTTATCTGAAGAACTCTGTTGTTTGATAATATCAAAACTGGCATTGTTGAGTTCATAATTAATGTTCATCACTTTTATGTAGTGCTCTTTGTACTTGTCTAGATATTCTGAAACCGATTCATAATATAGCATTCGAATACGTATCAGCAGAAAGTCTCTAAAATGTTGAACCAGCTCATAAAACTGTAAAAAATAGTAATCGCTGGGAGTTATATTGTTTAAATAGGTGATGAGTTGCTTTTCTTCTTCTGCAGAAATAGCATCAGTCATAATTTTTTGCTCCAGATCTTTGATTGTCGCCAGAAAAATATCCACATCGAGCTTGGCAAGTTTTTCCTGGATCCATTTTTTTATGTTCGAATATTTGCGCTTATCTATTTTAGGATCAAAGGGCAGCCTATTTGTTGGGTTTTGACTATTATAATGAATCAGTTGCAAAATACGTAGCGAGTCCTTTCCCTGCAACTTATTGTCTTTTAATAAATATGAAATCTCATGTGGATATAATGCATGGGCAAACTCAGAGAAACTTTTGAGTTGTTGTTTCATTTTCTTTCAGATTAGGATCGCAATATAGCAGGTTTTATGCTTATTTACAATAGAAAGTCCGACTGTGCTATTCTGTGTGTAATTGTTTGAAATATAGGTGTTAGTGTTTTTTAAGTTGTTTTGATTGATTGAAAGTCAGACTTTAAAAGCTTCGTTTTTATTCGGTGCTTGATTGTGGTTTGCTTTTTCTTTGACATAAAATTAAAACACAGAAAAAATGAGAGAAGTTGTAATTGTATCAGCCGCACGCACAGCCATAGGGAATTTTGGTGGATCATTGGCCGGATTGAGTGCCGTTGATTTAGGAGTACATGCAGCAAAAGAAGCTATATCAAGAGCAGGAATTGCTCCCGAGGAAATTCAAGAAGTATTGGTTGGAAACATCCTTTCAGCCGGATTAGGTCAGAATGTGGCTCGTCAAATTGCTATTCATAGCGGTGTGCCGGAAACTACGCCTGCAATGACAATCAATAAATTGTGTGGTAGTGGATTGCGCACTGTAATTATGGCTTCACAGTTTATTGCATTAGGTGATGCAGACGTAATTTTAGCCGGAGGTACAGAGAGTATGTCCAACGCACCTTATATTTTACCAAAAGGACGTTTCGGATATAAAATGGGACATGGTAAAATTGAAGATACTATGATCAAAGATGGTCTGTGGGATGCTTTTAATGATTACCATATGGGTGTAACTGCTGAAAATATTGCAGAACAATGGAAACTTACTCGACAGGAGCAAGATGAATTTGCTGCACTTTCACAACAAAAAGCTGAAGCTGCACAAAAGTCTGGCAAGTTTGCTGATGAGATTGTACCTATTTCAATTCCACAGCGCAAGGGTGATCCAATTGTAGTTGACACAGACGAATTTCCACGTCATGGTTCTACAGCTGAAAGCCTTGGTAAACTGCGTCCTGCATTTAAAAAAGATGGAACTGTAACTGCAGGAAATGCTTCTGGTATTAATGATGGTGCTGCTATGGTTTTAGTGATGTCTGCAGACAAAGCCAAAGAATTAGGCTTGAAACCATTAATGAAAATTGTGGCTTATGGTAATGCAGCTTTGGACCCTAAAATTATGGGTTACGGTCCTGTACCAGCTACTCGTATTGCATTAGAACGCGCAAAAATGTCCATAGATGATATGGATTTAATTGAATTTAATGAAGCATTTGCAGCACAGTCATTAGCTGTAGTAAAAGATTTGAGCGCCAATCCTGATGTCATTAATGTAAATGGCGGTGCTATTGCCTTAGGACATCCAATAGGAGCCTCTGGTACACGTATTCTAACCACCTTGATTTACGAAATGCAAAAACGTAAAGTAAAAACTGGTCTTGCATCGTTATGTATTGGCGGTGGTCAGGGTAGTGCGTTGATTGTTGAGAATTTACAAGCATAAATTAGTAGTCTTTTGAAGAACATCATGATACAATCTAACTTTGTTGAAACAGATCGCATTAAACTCCATTACCTGGAAAAACCTGGTAATGGAGAGGTGCTGATCTTAGTTCATGGAAATGGATCATCCTCAGTGTTCTGGAAAGAATTGATGGAAATGATTTCTGGTGATTACAGAATCATTGCTCCCGATATGCGAGGTTACGGCGAAACAGAGGATTTAATCATTGATGCAACCCGGGGATTTGATGATTTTGCAGATGATTTGTATTCATTGCTTGAAAGTTTGAATATTGAAAAGGCTCATTTTATGGGGCATTCACTAGGCGGAGGTATGCTATTTGCCTTTGCCGGGAAATATAATGAGTGTGTGCAGTCCGTAACTTTTGTAAACCCAGCTTCTCCTTACGGTTTCGGAGGTTCAAAAGGTGAAACAGGTATTCCATGTAATAAAGACTTTTCTGGTTCTGGTGGAGGAGTGGTTAATCCTGATTTTGTAGCCCGGTTAAAATCCGGCGATCGCACTGATGAGGATGGGAATGCCAGCCCAAGAGCAGTTATGAACACTTATTATTGGAAACCACCATTTGTGCCTAAGCAAATTGATGAGTTACTTGATAGCTTGTTAAGTCAAAAACTGGGAGATGATAAATATCCCGGTGATTTTGTGGCGTCTGATTTTTATCCTTTTGTAGCACCTGGTAAATATGGGCCAATGAACGCGGGGTCTCCTAAATATTTACAAGGAATGGCAGAACGATTTATTGAAGCAGAACATAAATTCCCCGTGTTATGGGTTCGCGGCGCAGAGGATCAGATTGTATCTAATAACTCCCTTTTTGATTTAGGAACTTTGGGTAAAATGGAAGCAATTCCAAATTACCCTGGTGAAGATGTATTTCCCCCACAACCCATGGTTGACCAAACACGCTACGTTTTGAAAGAATATGAGCAAACAGGAGGATCATTTAATGAAGTGGTGATGGAAGAAACGGCTCATTCGCCTTTTATTGAAAAACCTGCTGAGTTTTTATCTCAATTTGAAAAATTTATAAAATAACATAATACTAAAATGAAAAGATTAGAAAATAAAATAGCCGTAATTACCGGCGCAGCTGATGGTTTAGGAAAAGCTGGAGCTGAGAAATTTGCTGCTGAAGGAGCTGAAGTAATTATTTGGGACGTTAATGATGAAAAAGGAAAAGCCACAGCTGAAGCAATTGTTGCCAATGGTGGTAAAGCATTGTATATGAGTGTGAATACGGCCAATTTTGAAGCTGTGGAGAAAGCAGCCAATGAAGTAATTGATAAGTATGGTAAAATTGATATCTTGGTAAATAATGCCGGAATTACACGCGATGCAAGCTTAAAGAAAATGACTTCGGAACAATGGCAGCAAGTTATTGATGTGAACCTTACTGGAGTATTCAACTGTACAAAAGTTATTGGTATTCACATGGCCGGGAATAAATACGGTCGTATTATCAACACTTCGTCAGTTGTTGCATTGTATGGAAATTTTGGTCAAACAAATTATGTGGCAACTAAAGCCGGTGTAATTGGAATGACAAAAACCTGGGCTCGCGAGTTAGGGTTTAAAGGTGTAACGGTAAATGCTGTGGCTCCCGGATTTATGATGACTGAGATGGTTCGTAAAATGCCTGAAGATGTATTAGCTTCTATGAAAGCAAAGGTACCATTGCAGCGTCTTGGAGAAGCTGAAGATATTGCCAACGCTTATTTATTCCTTGCAAGCGACGAAGCCTCGTATATCAACGGAGCTACGTTGAGTGTTGATGGTGGTATGACTATTTAAATGATAAATTCTAGCCAGGGTAATTAATTGCTCTGGCTATTTCTATAACTAAAACATAGCAATATGCGAAATGCAATAATCCATTCCAACGGCATGTATGTCCCTGAAAGGGTTGTACCTAATAGTTATTTTGATGAATTATTGGGTGAAAATGTGAGTGACTGGTTGGAGGAGTTTGTCGAAATAAAAGAACGTCGATGGTGTGCTGAAGATGAGTCAACGGCTGATTTGGCTGCGGCCGCTGGGAAACAGGCATTGGAACGTGGCAATATGAAGCCGGAAGACATTGACTTGCTGATTATTTCTACTGATACGCCTGAATTTATTTCTCCTAGTACTTCTTCGAAAGTCCAGTTTATGCTTGGACTTAAAAATGCCGGAACATTTGATATTAACACGGCTTGTGCTGGTTTTGTTACCGCTTTGGATGTGGCAGCAAAATATATCAAAGCTGATGAGCGCTACGAAAATGTTATGGTTATTGGTGCGTATGCTATGAGTAAGTATATCAATCAGTTGGATAAGAAAACGGCCAATCTATTTGCTGATGGAGCTGGAGCATTTATTTTAAAAGCTGAGGATAATTCCAATAGGGGATTTCAGGCAAGTAGGCTAATAACGCATGGTCAGTATCACGATTACATGGGTATTTTTGCCGGAGGAACATTTAAGCCTATTACTAAAAATATTGTAGAGAATAAAAAGCATTTGCTGAGTATCGATAAGAAATTTCCACC
>PKTE01000035.1 GCA_002869335.1 Salinivirgaceae bacterium
AGCATTACAGAGATAAGAATAAGATTGATTATGCGTTTATACAATCGTCGGAACAGGTCTTAAAAGATTACGCAGTAAGCTCTTTCCCCATTTTTTACTTTTTAAATGAAAATCGAGAAATTGTAAAAATAATAAGAGGTTATAGTGAGGGAAAAACCGATAAGGAGATAAATTCTATAATAAATGAGATGATAAAAGAACATGTATGATCAAAAAGGCAATTTTTTCAATTATATTATTCGTTGTAGTAGTTAACATGCTGAAAGGCCAAAACTACGACTGGAAACAGCAGACAATCAATTATGTAAAAGTAGATAGCATTACATATTATTTTCCATCTAACATAAGCATAGAAGATAGAGTGAAAATAATTGATGATTGTAAAAAAGATATCAAGGCAAATTTGATGATACTCAATGAAAAGGAGTATAACAAGGCCATTGATGTTGTTTTTGTGAATACGCGAAAAGAAATATTGAGATATACAGGACAACAAGGCAGGGGAGTTGCATATTATTACCGAAATGCGGTTTTCTCATTAACCAACCAGAACGATTCGCCTATAAAACATGAAATGATGCATATGATGTCGGCTGAATTATGGGGTATTCCCGCAAATTCATCGCTGTGGATTTATGAAGGTATAGCTACGCTATCAGGAGGGTATTGTAGCAACTATACGCTCGATGAGGTTTACCAATACTATCTTCAAAGCGGTAAAGTTATCGGCATCGATTCATTGGCTCATAACTTCAGGAATTATAACGATGTGATTACTTATACCGAAAGTGCTTTTTTAACTAAGTATCTTATGGATAATTACGGATATGATAAATTAAAAAAGCTTTGGGCTAAAGGATTAGAAAGCTTTAAGGAGATATATGGATTCTCCGTAAATGGATTGGAAGAAAAACTTGTTTCCGAATTCAAAATCAAATACCCGAAGAAAATAGCCTTTGATTGGGAGGAATTCAATAAAGGATGCAACTAGAATGGTTAAAACAATTGTAACGATAATTTTACTTGTATCTTTTACAAATACATTTGCTCAATCTGACATTTATAAAGTATTAACTCCTGATGGCATTAATTATGAAGATGTGGTGATTCCTCCCGATAT
Organism: Salinivirgaceae bacterium; assembly: GCA_002869335.1. Classification (GTDB taxonomy): domain Bacteria; phylum Bacteroidota; class Bacteroidia; order Bacteroidales; family Salinivirgaceae; genus Salinivirga. Next base: position 1,121 of record PKTE01000035.1, read on the forward strand.
TTTAATTCAGAATACGATTAAAGACATTGAGAATTAAAACGATCCTTTAATTAATATGGCAATTGAGCTGTTGGATTCTAGCAGGCGCTGAGGCAGAGATTCATAAAAAAAGCTGTCCAAAAAGACTACTCTTCTTGGACAGCTTTTTTACCATTTACTAAAATAAGTTATAACTTAATTTAACTCTATAAGATCTTGAAGAACCAGGCAGCGCAGCATGTGCCCCGTTATAAGGTTGGACAAAATAAATTTTTTCATCCAGAATATTATAAACTCCTGCACCGATTGAAAGTTTTTCAACAAAAAGGTTGTGATAATTTACGAAAAGGTTAAAATTGATAGTTGGGTCAAATTCATGATTGATATCCCAAACAGCATCGTCCTCTGCATCATCCCATTCTGGCGCCCAGCCATATTTTTTCCCTGTATACACTACCCAAGGCGAAACAGATATATTTTCCATTAAATTAAATGTTGCAACAAGCGTGGCTTTGTCTCTCGCAAATCCTAACATTGATTGATCATCATATGAATCAGGTACCTGATAAGTTTCAATTTTATTTTTGTCGCCTTGCATATAATGAGAATATGTGGCATTAATATTTCCCCAGTTGGCACTGTAACGTGCATCTAATTCAAATCCTCGTGTTCCACTTTGGTCATAGTTTTGGTAACCCTCAATATCTAGGTCTTCATCGTAAAAGTATACGATGGGCTTATCAATTGTAATGTCAAAAAAGTTCGCAGTTACAAATAAATTTGAACTTATTTTGTATCCCAATTCAACTTCGAAAACAGTAGTTTTTTCAGGCTCTATTTCACTGAAATCTGCAATGCCTTCTGATAAAATAGCGAGGTTTGCATTGATGTTAGCAATTCCAGGCGTTCTGAAAGCCTGACTGAAAAGTGCCTTGTAATGGAATTTGTCAAAAGCTTTGGTGATAGCTAATCTTGGAACAAAAGAGGAGCCATAAGCGCTATTTTCTTCAAAACGAGCTCCGGCAACAAAATCTGCATATTCCCACTTATACGTTAACTGTGTATAAGCAGCATAATTCATGTATTTTACTTCAGAGTATGCACTGTCGTTTTCGTTAACAGGATAAAAGTAATCAAAAGGGGTTGATGCCTCAGCCTCGTCTCTATACATTTCGCCGCCTATGATAATGTTAAAATCATCATTGAAGTTATAGTTTGCACTTATTCTACCTGTTGTTCTTTGAGCTGTAACATCATAATAGATGAAGGCATCTTTGGCGTTTTCGTTAATATTGTTCCAGGGATTTTGCCTTTTGTAAATAAATTCAGGAGTAAAAGAAAGTTGATCATTTACTTTAAATGTATATTCCGAACCCAGCAACAGACTGTTAAATCTCATATTAAATGGAGCAGTTACTGCATCAAAGGCATCTCTGCTTTCCAGGTTATAATGATCATAGATTACGCGGTTTTTAAAATCTCCTTTTGATACAGCAAGATTCATGTGCATTGCCTGAATACCCGAATTGTCTTTCATTTCGTAGGTTTCAAATCCATCATAATCAGCATTAAGTCCGATGTACTTGCGTTCGCTTCTATTGCCGGTACCCAAATATGTGTGAAAGCTGACATCAAAATCGTTTACTTTTTTACCGTATGATAGGGAGATGTTTCGTTGATTGAATGTTGATTCCATTTCACTAAAAGATGAGCCAAATGTGATTCCTTCAATATCTTTTGCTTCTTTGGTGATTATGTTAATTACCCCAAGTTCGGCATATCCACCATAAAGAGCTGATCCTGGACCACGAATAATTTCTATCCGTTTAATATGGTCAACAGGAAAGTGGTTACCAAATTGTGTCGTTGTGAACAATGTTTCATTTATTTCTAAACCATCTATTTGCACACTCATTTTACCTTCGTGAGCCCAATTCCCCCTGATGCCGGCGCCAACTACACCCTGAACATCAGTCCCGAACTGGAAACCAGGCACTGTGCGTAGCACATCGATTAAATCACGAGCTCCCATTTTTTGGATTTGCTCGGCACTAATTACTGAAATAATACCGGGTGATTCACGAATTGACGATTTGTTTTTAGAGGCTACTTTAATTTCAATTTTCATTAAATCTTCTAACGACATTGAGTACATATCGTTAATTGAAGTTGTATCCTGTGCCATAATTGTTTGAGACAAAAATCCCATTAATAGGATGAAAACACCCTTACTGTAGAAACATTTCATGTAATTTGATTTTTAGTTAGGTATTGTAAATATATGTAAAGAGATGATATAAAACCAAATTTATTTTGGGGTAACTCGTTGATTGAGTGTTTATTGGCTTGTTTAGCAGCCGTGTATTCTTTGTTTGTTTATTCGCAGATAAAAAAATCTTTCTATTGTTCTCACTTTAAAAAGGCTTTTTGTTGCTAAAGTGCACGTTGGTAGTGCTATTTTGAATTGTTCTGAATTAGTATCGTCAATGGTTTTCTGCTAAAGTTTTTAATTGGCCTAAATAGCGCATTAAATCTTATTTATGCATATATGTAAATGTATACAATTGTTGTTGAGACTATAGAGCTTGACTAATCTTTAATTTGCATAATAAATTAAATATCTTATTTTTGAATTTATTGGAAGAACTAGGAAATCATAAAAAGATACTATTATTTACAAACTTAAATTTTTTGCTATGGACTTTAAAAAATTACTATTAATTGTTGGTTCTATGTTTCTTATTGTTGGCGTATCAAATGCCCAACAGTTTAAGTACATAGGTGCTTCAAAATGTAAAATGTGTCATAACAAACCTGATAAAGGAAAACAATATGACATGTGGAAAGCTGCAGCTCACTCAAAAGCTTTTGAAACATTAGCTACTGCTGAAGCAAAAAAATATTCTGACGATCCACAGAAAGATCCAAAATGTCTAAAGTGTCACTCAACTTATCATTATGCTGACAAAGGTCTAATGATGTCTATTAAAGAAGATGAGGGTGTTTCATGTGAAAGTTGTCACGGACCAGGAAGTGCTTACAAATCTATGACAATTATGAAGAGCAAAGAAAAGAGTCTTGCTAAAGGGATGACTGAGCCTACAGAAGCTGTATGTAAGACTTGTCATAATGAAGAGAGTCCTACTTACAAACCATTCAATTATGCGGAAGCTGTAAAAAAGATTGCACATCCAAATCCAAAAAAATAAATAATAGAATTCTAATTACAAATAAAAGGCTGTCCAATAGCATTGGACAGCCTTTTATTTTCAATTATTTAGGTGGGTTTGTTTGACATTATATATTATATTTACCCCACGAAATTAAACTTAAATATGATAAATTATGAATAAGGTATTATTAATTCTATTGACGTCTGTTGCGATTGTGTTTTCATCATGTAATTCAGGCAACAAACAGGAAGCTTTGAACGGAGCTCATAAGGTAACAGTTAAAGAAGTATTGCAAGCAAATGTATATACATATTTAAATGTAACTGAAAATGGCAAAGATCAGTGGATCGCTGTTACAAAAATTGATGCAAAAGTAGGTGAAACTTACTATTTTAATGATTATATGGAAATGCTTTTATTTGAAAGTAAAGACCTTGGAAGAACCTTTGAGTCTGTTTATTTTGTTGAGGATTTAAGAAAGACACTTGAGAAAGCGCAAGCAGCTCATCCACAAATGCCAGATGGTCATATGTCAATGGAAAACCATGATGGCAAACCTAAGGTGAATAAAGCAGAAATTAAAATTGAACCAGTAACAGGAGGTATAACTATTGCTGAGCTTTTTGCAAATAGAGAGGAATACAAAGGAAAAAAAGTTACTATTCGTGGGAAAGTTGTTAAAACTAATTATGGTATAATGGATAAGAACTGGTTTCATATTCAAGATGGTACATCTAATGAAGGTAAATTTGATTTAACATTAACTTCAATGGAAGAAGGAGTGAAGGTTGATGATGTTGTTACTTTCGAAGGAACCGTTGTTCTTGATAAAGATTTTGGGTATGGCTATAAGTATGAAATTTTACTTGAAGAAGCTGTAAAGAAATAGTATTTAAAACACATATATAAAAAAGGGAATCCAATTTTGGGTTCCCTTTTTTAATTTAACATTTCTGGGTTTGTAACCAGAAAAAGATTTAATTGTTAATCCACAATTAAATTATCTATTCAACCTTAGTTAGATATAAGAAACAAATCAAAATTTTATAAGTGTTAAACTGCTTATTATTAACAAATAAGATGAATTCTTACGCAGAGCTCAAGTTATTCTCGTTTCTCTCCTTTTTATTTCAACAGAGTCAATCATTTGATTCAGTTCCTGTATCCCTTTTAAGGCTTTTGAACTGTCTGTTTCAGAAAAATTGTGGTTTAATTGAACTTTAATATTTTAATCTCAGATTTTTTCATCCTTACACTATTTGTTTAATTCAATTTCTGATACATATTTTATTTCATCAATTCGAAAATCTTGATTTTATATTAAATAAATAAATTGCTCTCCAGAATCATAATCCTATAGAGGTATTTAAACAAGTTCGCAAATACTCTCAAGCAATCATTGCTGAATTTCTCTACAGTGTAGTAAAATTAAACAGTAGGCGTATGTGGTTGTTATTCAGGCAACTTGCATTAATTTGTAAATTTCAGTGCCGAATTTTTCAACAATTAATTCATTCTTCTATAAAAACACCGCACTCACAAGTGGTTGATTTAGTGTTGGTTATGGCGCTATTTTTCGGATTGGTATACACTTTGCCTTACTGTAGAAAAAAATGATGAATTAAGAATCAAAATGTGTAATTTAAAATATATATCAATGAAAAAAACAATAGTCTTAATCAGTATTTTGGCAAGTTTTGTACTTTTCTCTACAAATATAAATGCCAAACCATCATTGCATAGCTCAAATGTTGAAGATTCAATTTATGTTTGGACAAATCCGGATCTTTTTGACATCGCCACAACTTGGGTAAGTGCATATGAAAGTATCAATCCGGAAGCGAAAATTAGGGTTTCTAAAATCCCTGATAATATGGTTAGTGATATGCTAAACAAATCCGGAAACATTGGTTTGATTACAAAAAATTATATTCCTGCCACACACAAAACTAACTGGCAAATGGCTGTAGGCCGAGATATAATTGTGCCTGTAATGAGTTCAGAAAACCCATTCTTAGAAGAGATAATTCGGAAAGGAATTTCACAGGAGGAATTTGCGAGCGTTTTTTCAAATACAAAAGAATCAAACTGGGGAAGCTTACTTAATAATGGACAGTCGAATCATGTAAATTGCTATTGCATTAACAATGAATCAACTAAATTTCACCTTGCTGAGTTTTTACAAACAGACGTACAGAGTTTAAAAGGTAAAGATATAGATGGGATTGAATCGTTGCTAGGTAAAATTAGGAATGATAAATACGCACTGGGATACTGTAGGTTAGCCGATATCCTTAATTATGAAGATCACGACTTTACAAAAGGCATAAGTATTATCCCAATTGACATTAACGGGAATAATAAGATCGATCATTTTGAAAATATATATAAAAATGCCAATGAATTAGAAAGAGGAGTCTGGATTGGAAAATATCCTAAAGTATTATTCAGCAATATATATTCGGTTGCAGCAGATCAACCAATCAAAAGTAATGAGGTTGCATTTCTTGAATGGATATTAACCGATGGACAGCAATACCTCAATTCAAATAGTTATTCTGAACTCCTTGCCAGCGAAAAACAAAGTAAGTTACAAGACTTATCCAATAACTCTATGACTATAGTAGAAGTTCAAAAAACTACAGACACTAAAACCTCAACAATTATTATAGTTTTTGCAATCGCAGGAGCACTTTTAACTTTAATAGTTTTAATGTATCGAAAATCAAGAACCCAAAAGCTTATTAAGGATGAAACAAATACATATCAACCCTTTAAAGAATCACATATAACAGCTCCAAAGGGGATCTTTTTTGATAAATCACATACCTGGGCCTTTATGGAAAAGGAAGGGTATGTAAGAATAGGAGTAGATGATTTACTTCAGCATGTAACGGGGCAAATTACAAATGTTAAAATGCGAACTTCAGGAGAAACAGTTAAAAAAGGAGATCCATTTCTTTCTCTTATTCAAAATGGAAAACAACTGGATATACATTCTCCTGTTTCCGGAAAGATTAAAGAAATCAATTCAAAACTTAACTTTAACTCAAACCTGTTAAACTCATCACCCTATTCTGATGGCTGGATATATAAAATTGAGTCTGATAATTGGCTGACAGAAATTAAGACATTTTTAATGGGAGAATCTTATAAAAAATGGATTAAAAATGAATTTACCCGATTAAAAGATTTATTC
>PKTE01000336.1 GCA_002869335.1 Salinivirgaceae bacterium
ACAATGGTGGTTTCAGCCAAAGGTGTTGGATCGTAAAATTGGTTGATATCAATACTACTAAAAGGTTATCCATCAATTAAGGTCAATGTATCGGTAACTCTGTGTATCGAAAAAGTTATTGGATTAACTGTATCATAACCATAATAAGTGCCACGGTATTCCATTTTCATTTTAACACTTAATGGCACATAACTACCACTATCTACGGTATTACCCTGTGGAACCAGGTTAAATGCTGTTATAGACTTGTGATCTCCAAATATCGGATCATGATAATCTCCAATCAATGATACTGATGCACCACTTTTAACCGTAGTTGTATCCTCGTAAGCTGTAGATAAGGTAGTTACATTAAAAACAGTATCAAAATAAAGGTCTAATTTCCCATCTAAAAAGTTCTCTCCAAGAATACTTTCATCATCTTTACACGAAAAGAAAGCTAATGTTAAAAACATTAGCATCAATCCCCACTTCAAAAATTTCATATAACGTTGTTCAGTTTAATCGTTTAATAATTCATCATAAAATGCATCGAAGGCATCAATATAATCTTCGTCGCCCTGATAATTTAGCATTTTAACGTTTTTATCGCTGGCATATTTTACTACTTCACTATTAATTTGCTCACTACCCTCAATTATTGCATCGGACTTATCAATAGTCATTTTCATTAGGTTAGTAAAACTAGGATCTTTTTCGATGTGAGCTATATCAGCCTTATCAAATCCTTCTTCTAATAATTTTTTATGGAAATTTCCATTAAAGGATGGCGAAAAATCATCATCATACAATGAATAAGTAATTTTTGCATCAGCAAATAATGGGTTATCCTTATAAATTTGCTTTACGTAAAGTGGTACCAGACTAGTCATCCATCCATGACAATGAATAATATCTGGCGCCCAGCGAAGTTTTTTGACTGTTTCCAAAACCCCTCTTGCAAAAAATATTGCACGCTCATCGTTATCATCGAAGTATTTTCCATCCTTATCATTTAAGACAGCTTTTCTTTGAAAATACTCCTCATTGTCAATAAAATAAACCTGCATTCTAGCTGCCTGAATTGAAGCAACCTTGATAATAAGTGGATGATCTGTATCATCAATAATCAAGTTCATTCCTGAAAGACGAATAACCTCATGAAGTTGGTTTCTTCTTTCATTGATTTTGCCATACCTTGGCATAAACGTTCTAATTTCCTTGCCCTTCTCCTGTATTCCCTGTGGTAAAAACCGAGCAATCTTAGACATGTGTGATTCAGGTAAATAAGGAGTAATTTCTTGTGCAATGTACAAAACCTTTGCTTTTTCCATCTTTTAATCAGGTATTAGTTGCGTATAAGTTTTGCAAAATTAATAAATATTTCAACACAAATGCAATCTTTAACGTTTCAATAAAAGCTTTGAGGATGAACATATTGCTATTAATGACAAACCACATCAAATTAAATATTAACATAAAAAGATGTCCTCGAATCATTTTTTTCAATTAAAAGCATTCAAAACAAGCGCTTTGTTTATAGAATTGATATAAATTTGCCATCCTTAATTAACACAAATATGGAAGTCTATAAAACAATTAAGAGCCTCAAGGAAGCTATTAGTAAACATAAAGAAAATCAAAATAATATTGGGTTTGTGCCAACTATGGGAGCTTTGCACGAAGGGCATCTATCATTAATAAAAGAAGCAAAAAAGCATACAAATATTGTTGTTGCGAGTGTATATGTGAACCCAACCCAATTTAACGACCCCAAAGACTTTGAGAAATATCCCCGCACGCTGGAAGATGATTTGAATATTTTGGAAAAGAACGGTACGGATATCGTGTTTGCGCCAACAAATGAGGAAATGTACCCTGAAAAAGATACTCGCCAATTCAATTTTGGCAATCTTGAAACAGTAATGGAAGGAAAACACCGTCCAGGACATTTCAATGGAGTTGCTCAAGTGGTATCAAAGCTATTTGACATTGTAACTCCTGATGTTGCTGTTTTTGGAGAAAAAGATTTCCAGCAGTTAGCAATTATTCGGTCTTTAGTTGAGCAACAAAACTATCCGATAAAAATTATTGGCGCACCAATAATGAGAGAACAGGACGGTCTGGCAATGAGTTCACGAAATATGCGATTAAATGAAAAAGAAAGAAAAGATGCAGCTCATATCAATGCTGTGCTGCAAGAATCTCTTTTTTTCACCCAAAAAAAATCAATTGAAGAATTGGAACAATGGGTGGTCGAATCCGTAAACATAAAAGAGACTTTAAGTGTTGAATACTTTGAAATAGTTAATGCCAGAACACTTCAAAAAGTTTCATCATGGCAGGAAAATTGTGATAAAATAGGTTGCATTGCCGTTTTTTGCGGAAATGTTCGTTTGATTGATAATATCAAATATTCGTTTTAAATTTGCACCGAACAAAAAGGAATAAAATGTTGATTGAGGTAGTAAAATCGAAATTACATAAAATCACCGTTACAGAAGCTAACCTTCAGTACGTTGGCAGTATTACTATTGATGAAGACTTAATGGATGCAGCTAACATTATTGAAAACGAAAAAGTACAAGTCGTTAATATCAATAACGGAGAAAGGCTCGACACATATGTAATTAAAGGTGAAAGAGGATCCGGAACAGTATGTTTAAATGGCCCAGCAGCAAGAAAAGTTCAGGTTGGCGATGTTGTAATTGTTATTTCATATGCTCAAATGGACTTTGAAGAAGCCAAATCATTTAAACCTACTTTTGTATTCCCTGATGTAGAAACTAATAAAGTCGTAAAATAATACGGTTTGAAGAAAAAGATCATAAACGCCATTAAATTCCTGGTCTTCATAAGTCTGGGAATTTTTATTTTTTGGAAAGTTTACGAAGATCAGGATGTAAATGAAATAATTGCATCCATTCAAAAGGTAGACTTTGCATGGGTTTATTTAAGTATTTTTATTGGAATATTAAGCCATATTGCACGCTCTGCTAGATGGGTATTATTGGCAAACTCCTTAGGATACAAGCCAAGTCAGGTAAATTCTTTTTTTGCCGTAATGATCACATATTTTGCAAATCTGGCATTTCCTCGTTTGGGTGAAGTATCAAGACCTGCAGTACTTAAACGATATGAGAAAATACCACTTTCAACCGCACTGGGAACGATAATAACAGAGAGAATAATTGACATTATAATATTATTAAGCATAACCGTTTTAGGTGTTCTTATACAGTTTGATGTATTTGATAAATTTTTAACTCAAAACCCATCTGTTTCTGAAAAACTTCAAAAGATACTTGACTCCGGCTGGATCATTGGAGGCATAATGATAATTGGTATTATTGCATTGATACTGTTTTTTGTCTTCAGAAATAAGTTCAACCATATTAACATTTTTAAAAAGCTAAATGAAAAAGTAGATACGCTAAAAGAGGGTTTATTAAGCATTCGAAAAGTTAAAAGTAAAATTCTATTTATCATATACAGCTTATTAATTTGGATTTTTTATTACCTAATGATATATGTCTGCTTCTACAGTTTTGACTTTTTAGAATCATTTGGATTAGTTGAAGCACTTGCCCTTTTTGTATTAGGTAGCTATGGCATGGTTGCGCCAGTACAAGGAGGAATAGGTGCCTATCACTTCATGATTATTTCAGGTTTAATGATTTATGGTATAAACGAATCAGATGCCGGACTTTTTGCACTAGTAGTTTGGAGTGCGCAAACATTAATGATAATAGGATTAGGTTTTATTTCATATATTTCGTTACCATTTTATAATAAATATCGCAAACATGAATCAACTTGATATCATTCAAAATAAAATCCACACAAAAGAAAGTATCCAAGCACTTATCAGTATTTGGCGCTTTAAGGAACAAAAAATAGTATTCTCAAACGGTTGTTTTGACATAATCCACAAAGGACATATCGAATATCTGGCTCAAGCTGCCGACCTCGGCCATAAAATGATAATTGGTTTAAACACAGATAATTCCGTGCGCAACTTAAAAGGAGAATCACGTCCACTACAAGATGAAACCTCGCGCCTCACAATGCTGGCCTCACTCCATTTTGTAGATGCAGTAATACTTTTCGACGAGCCCACACCTTACGAATTAATAAAGGCTGTGCAACCAGACTATTTGGTCAAAGGAAAAGACTATAATGAAGAAGATGTGGTAGGTTACGACATTGTTACGGAACGTGGTGGTAAAGTTATAACCATTGAACTTACCCCGGGATATAGCACTACATCTATCATTAATAAAATCATTAATCATAATTAGTAATTTATTAATCAAAAAATTAGGGTGCAATACTCTAAATTTCTTAATTTTATAACCTCAATTTAGAAAAATTGTAACCATGAAAAAAATATTGCCAATTCTGATCATTGCACTAGTTGTGTTCTCAGGATGTTTAAAAAGAAAAGAATCCTTCCTAGTAGGTAAATGGGAAAATGTGCAAAGGGTAGCAGACCCAGTATATATGCACATATGGGCATTTAAAGACAATAATACTTTTGAAGTAGAATCTTTTGAATATCTGGAAGATGGATCTATTGGAGAGTCTGTAAACCTTTCTGTTGGTGAATATACATTAAAAAAGAAAAATTTTGAATTCAGATTAACATTAGAATATACCGAAGGATCACCTCTTAACTACTATAATGTTGAAGGAGAATATTGGGTTGAAGAATTAGATCGTGATTTACTTAAAATTACACGGGAAGACGCACCCGGAGACCAACATCCTTTTTTAAGACTAGAGTTTATTAGAGTTTAATTGGCCAAATCCAAAACACAATACATTTGCCAATCTTGTGGAGCTTCTTCGCCAAAATGGCTGGGGAAATGTCCACAGTGCAATGCATGGAACAGCATGGAAGAAACCGTTGTGGCTACTCCTGTTAAAGGCAAAACAGCTGCACGTAGTTCCAGTATACCTTCCGAAGGAATCAAGCTTTTTAAACTTAAAGATGTAAAACCGGAAAAACATAAACGAATTTCATCAAAAATTGGTGAACTTGATCGTGTTTTAGGTGGTGGAATGATGCCCGGGTCTGTCATCCTCATAGGTGGCGAACCAGGTATTGGAAAATCTACATTACTTCTACAGGTTACAATCAAAAACCCCGAAAAGAAAATTATCTATGTTGCAGGAGAAGAAAGTGCGGCGCAAATAAAAGACCGTGCTGACCGTCTTGGATCAATTTCAGAAAGCTGCCATATAAGTACAGAATTGACAGTAGAAAACTTAAACGAACAACTAAAAAAAGAAAAGCCTAACTTAATTATTGTTGATTCCATTCAAACACTTCAAAGTCAAAACCTTGAATCCATTCCCGGGACCATAAGCCAAATAAGAGAAAGTGCCTATCAGCTCATTAACATGGCTAAATACCTTAATGTGCCGCTATTTTTAGTTGGACACATCACAAAATCAGGTAACATAGCAGGACCAAAAGTCTTGGAGCACATGGTTGATACTGTTCTTCAATTTGAAGGTGAACATACAGGTCAATTACGCCTGCTTAGAACTACCAAAAACCGCTTTGGCAGCACTGCTGAAATTGGTGTTTTTGAAATGCAACAAAGTGGACTACGAGAAGTAAGCAATCCATCTGAATTACTAACCAGAAATGACTGTGAAGAACTAACTGGAACAGCTGTTGCCATTATCAACGAAGGCATTCGCCCGCTGATGGTTGAAGTTCAAGCTCTGGTAAGCCCCGCAACATACGGCACACCACAAAGAACAGCTACAGGATATGACCAAAAAAGATTAAATATGCTTTTGGCAGTTTTAGAGAAAAAAGCAGGGCTAAAACTCAGCACGAGAGATGTATTTGTGAACATTGCCGGTGGATTAAAAATAGCAGACACAGCTATTGACATGGCCATGGCCGCAGCGATAATATCCTCTTACTTAGACATCGTTATTAAGCAACACACATGTTTTACAGGTGAAATTGGTTTATCAGGGGAAATAAGAAATGTAAACCAATTTGAACAAAGATTGTCAGAAGCAACAAGACTAGGCTATAAAAACATTTTTGCAAGACAAAAAAATGCCAAAGAAAAAAACAATGTGGAAAATATAAAACGACTCATTCAACTGATTGGATCTCAATAAAATTTATGCTGGCTAATCCTAAAAGTTAGTAAAAACCCCCAATGAACTACCTTTCATCGAACGAATAGCAAACTTCGTCAAAACATCTCAACATTTTCGGACTAGCTCCTCTGAAAGCATACTTTGTTATGCATTGTAAACAAACAATTTCATCAACCATGAAAATTATTATAAAGATCAATGGCTCTTAGTTCGTCATTTTTAAGCATTTTGATGTTTTACAAGAATTAAAAATAACGTATTTTTACGCACTTTTCCTGCTCAAAATGGTCAGATCAGGTAAAAAAACGTAACATGAAGGCAATCCTGTTAAAGATAAGCACTATGATATCTAAGCAATATCCCATTTTCGAATTAAATATTTATAAAACAATGTTTAAATGTTCAATTAACTTCCTTAAAAAGCAGCTATTACTCATTTCAATAATTGCTATTTCAACGGCAAACAGCATTGGACAAACAGTATTATTTTCCGAAGACTTTGACGGCAGTCTCCCTGTGGAATGGACCAATACCGTAATTGATGGCCCATCTGGATTTCCAGGATGGGAATGGACTGATGTAGGCTGAGATTATGGAGGACAATTAAATTCAACAACTACTGCCAATGGGTATATGATTTTAGATTCAGATGGTTATGGCCAGGCAGGCACTCCTGAAGATGCAGAATTAATATCCCCCGCAATCGATTGTAGTGGAAAAGATATAGTCACACTATCCCTTGAACAATTAGCATATTCTTATGGAAATGCCAATATCACAATTTATGTGAGTACAGATGACTTTTCAACTTAAAATGCCATATACAATTGGGCAGGAGGAGTAAATGAGCTCAATGGCACCGATAATCCTGTCGTTTCCAGCTTTTATATTTCTGAATATGCTGCTGGAGAAAGCAATTTGAGAATCAAGTTTAAATGGCAAGGTGAATATGACTATTGGTGGTTAATTGATGATATACAAGTAACTGGAGAAAACCTCATTTGGAAAGAGGATTTTACTTATGCTGACAATACAAATACTGGAACAGGAACTCCTGGAATTACATCCTGGACTGCTGATGGCGGAGAAAGGGGTGTTACAGTAATGAGCAATCAACTTAGAGGACGAAATACAAGAAACCCCAATCCTGATCAAACAATTTGGACCATTGATTCTGATGATTTGATTGAAATCGGTGGTTTCACTGATGTAAATGTTACCATGGATTTGAATAATGATGGAAATCTGGACAACGGAGATTATATTCAAATTCAATACAATCTGGATGAAGCCGGTTGGGTAAAC
>PKTE01000281.1 GCA_002869335.1 Salinivirgaceae bacterium
ACAGCAAAACAAACTTATATTGCTTTAGGAACACTATTGGCAGCAGCTTCTGAACTGCGAATTGATGCTTGTCCAATGGAGGGATTCAAACCAGAAGAATTTAATAAAATACTTGGCCTTGAAGAAAAAGGTCTCAACGCTGCAGTAATGGCAACTGTTGGATACCGTTCAGTTGATGATAAATACCAACACAACGCAAAAGTGCGAAAACCAATGGAAGAATTATTTGAAATAGTTTAACATAAAGTACCGGGATAAAAAGCGCACATGGTCAAATTTTTAGACTTTGTGCGTTTTTTTCTTTATGACAAAACTATCACTTATTCGCAAAACCACATTTTATAATCCCCAAAACATTTTTACCCAAAAAAATTACTATTTTAACGTTTCATTAATACTTGCCTTATTCTAGAATCGAGTAAAAAAACGTATAACAATCTAGAATTAAGCATGTATAATAAAAAATAGATAAACAAGAATTATAAATTAGTATTAGCGCTAGTTCAAATTGCATTCATGGATAACCAATCGAAGAAAAGAAACACCATATTTAGGCAACTTCTAAAAAATCTACTTTTGCCTGTTTTAGTGCCATTCATTATAATTTCTGTGGTATACGTATACCGCAATCAATCTATTTTAAAATCTTACGGAGAAGAAAAAAAATACATTTTAGTTGAAAAACTAACCACTTTAATTGAGTTTGAAGACATCGCATTGACTTTTTTGGAAGAAGAGCAAACCAAAAGCATGAAGGCTTTTAGCGATTATTTGGTTAATGAAAAATTTCGTAATACAAGTCAAATTGAAAATGCTAATCTCCAGAAAATACGCCAACAATCAAATGTAGATTTTGATATTTATATCATTAACCAATCAGGTGAAATTATTAATACAACATTTGAAAATGATCTGGGCTTCAATCTTTTCAATATAGACGAGGGGCATAAAAAATTCCTCATAAATACATTTAAAAACGGAATATTTGTGAGTGAACGATTATCTCTTGAGGCAAGCACAGGACGTCAAAAGAAATATACCTACCACCCCACCTTAGACAAAAAGTACATAATCGAATTAGGAAGTTATTCGCCCAAAGCTACACATCTGATTCACTCTCTAAATGAAGCTGTAGAAAAACTGGTGAACAATAAAAAACTCGATCTCATTGGAATCGATTTATTCATCAGTAAAGAAAACAGGAAATCATTCATTTCTGATGCCACCATTGAACCTGATCATGTATCTATTTTTAACCGCACTTTTGAAACAAAAGAAGACTTTGACACCGTTATACGCAAAGGCAACCGATTCATTCTGTATGAATACGTTCACTTTTCACGCGAAAATACAGATTTGTATAACGAATCTGTATTGCGCATCATATCAGATATAACTAATGACAAACTTTTTGTAAGAGACGAAATGCTCATTTATATTCTGGTAATTGCTTTTACAATTGGCTTCCTCATCATCATGTTTTATTACAGAGCAAAAAATATTACACGCCCTATTCGCAACCTGGTCGCCCAAATTAAAAAAATTGAATCGGGAAATTTCCAGGGCAATATGAAAGTGGAAGGAACCAACGAAATTGCAGATCTATCTGAGAAATTTAACAGCATGACCAATAAGCTCAGTGAGCTTTACAGTAAATTAGAAAACAAAGTAAAGGAGCGCACCCTGCAATTGGAAGAGCAAAAGAAAGAGCTGGAAAAACAAGCCACCGAACTTGAGAAATTATCCATTGTAGCCAGCGAAACAGATAATGTTGTAGTTATCATGGATAAAAATGGAAGATTTGAATGGGTAAACAAAGCCTTTGAAAAAACATACGGCAGTAATCTGGAAACAATTATAAAAGACTATGGTCCAACATTATTTGATATCAGCAATTCGCCTAATATACAAGACATTTTCAACCAACTAACTGAAGATAAAATGTCTGTGATGTACAAATCATTCTTTGTAAAATCAGACAATGAGCGGGTCTGGACTCACACATCACTTACGCCTGTTCTTGATCAGAACAAAGATGTAACTAAAATCATTGGGCTTGAAACTGATATAACACAACTGGTAGAAATTGAAGATGAACTTATTAAAGCCAAACAAGAAGCGGAAAATGCTAATGAAGCAAAAAGTGACTTTTTAGCTAATATGAGTCATGAAATAAGGACTCCCATGAATTCAATCATAGGATTTAGTGAGTTATTAAACAGACAAATAGACGACCCAAATTACAAAAGTCATCTGGAATCTATCATTTCCAGCGCCAATAGTTTGCTTAGCATTATAAATGATATTCTTGACCTTTCGAAAATTGAAGCCGGAAAGATTGAAATAAAGTATTTCCCAGTAAATATTCACGATCTGCTGGAAGAGATAAAAAATATTTTCATTGTGCGCACCAACGAGAAAGCGCTTGACCTTATTTTAGAACTTGACCCCTTAATTCCAGAATATGTACTTTTTGATGAAGTGCGCCTGCGTCAAATACTCATTAATTTGGTTGGCAATGCCGTTAAATTCACGCACCAGGGTTATGTGAAAATTATCGCAAAACATCTTCCGCTGGATCAAAAATCAGAATGCGATTTACAATTTCTTGTGGAAGATACTGGAATAGGAATTAATCCAGATGCAATTAATAAAATATTTGATCCATTCGTACAACAAGACTCCAAGCGAAGTCGACATTACCAGGGTACTGGGCTGGGACTGTCAATCGCCAAGCGATTTATAACAATGCTAAACGGAACAATTAATGTAGAAAGCACGGAAAAGAAGGGAAGTACTTTTGAGGTGTACTTTAAAAATGTGCAAATTACATCAGCTCCTGTTCAAGCAATAGAATCTGATCCCGCAGACATTGAAAATATCCATTTTGAAAAAGCCACAATACTCATAGTAGATGATATTGAGAAAAACCGGAACATTATTAAAGAATCATTCCAAAAAACACAAATAACAGTCCATAGTGCTGAAAATGGCAAAGTGGCGCTGGATAAGATGAATCAAACGAACTACGACCTTGTTTTAATGGACATAAGGATGCCAGTAATGGATGGATATGAAGCAACCAAGTTTATTAAAGAAAATAAAAAACTCAAACATATACCGGTGGTTGCATTAACTGCCTCCGGAATGACTGATGACCTTGAAAAAATTTCAACGTATAATTTTGACGGGCTACTTATTAAACCCGTTTACATTAGAGAACTTTTCGCTGAACTAGCCAAACACCTCAAAACTAAACTGAAATAAGTTCGAAAGGGAAATGAGAAACAGATTTAAAATCTTCTCCCTCATAATATAACTCTTCATCATCAGTTTGATAATACCAAAAAGCTGATACGTTCTTCTGTTTATAAAAGCTACTATTTAGCTGCCTTATTAGGTCAAGTATACCCAAACTAAATGAAGTATTCAGGTAAGTTAACTTAAATATAATTTGTAAGGGTGTATCACGGGTTTCCAAATAATTAAAAACCCACTGATTTAATGGAATAAACAGCTCATGAATATCATTCGGATTAGCATCACCAATCAACTCGATTGCCCCCTCATCCCATTTGCCAATTACATCAGGAAATCCGGCATTATCTATCCATTTGAAATCTTGCATTTTCCCCTTAAAATGAGGCTATTTATGATAAATACCCCAACTTATACCAGCCCCAAGATATCCCATATCACCTTTGAAAATACCAACATTATCAGAAAAAATAAGGTTATACCCACCGTCCACAATGAAACTTAATCGTGATGGTGCTTTGGTACCATAGAAAGTAGGAACTTCAAACTCAGCCAATACAAACTTAGCTCTAAAACCTGGGCCAGCACTGAAATCTGTAAAGACTTCAATGGATTGTGTTTGACTATCCATATCAAAAGTAGGACTCTCCATTGTACTAAATCCAACATTTAGATATGGTGTTAAGATAATTTTGTCTTCATCCAGTATTGAATAACCAAAACGTCCTGCTGTATTGGTATAGTAAAAATCGTCACCACGATAGAATGGAACTGGATCTGCCTCACTACCTTCCAAATATGCTTCTACGTCTTCTTTTAACGATAAATTACCTGCAGCGGCATAAAATCCAAAATAAAATCGATCAACTGTAACACTAAAGTCAATAAGAAAAGCTGCTCCGGGTTCCAGCGTATTGGCGAGCGAGCCTGTAGGCAATAGGCCAGACCCTCCCAAAACATATGAATAAGATACTTTCTTAGGTGCTCCAGGCAAATACAGTTCTAAAAAATACTTGTATTCAGTAATGGGGTATTTTTGCTTAAATGACTTTAGGTTTCTCTTATATCGATCACCCGGAAGTCCCTCTCCAACTAGGATTGCAAATAGCATAATCATCTCTTTATCCTCATCATTTAATTTTGATCTTTCTACACTGCCCTCTACAAAAGGAAGCCTGTCCTTGAGCATATAGTAAAAATCTTCACTTAAATCCTCCACATTGGGATAAATCAATTTACGCAAATATAACCTGCTTTTCTTTGCCCTATCTGTCCATAAATCAAGCTGATCAGTAAGTAATAAAACATATAATTCCTCTGTAAAAGAGAATGCACTATAACGATTATTATTAACCTTATCATCCAAATAATTATAAACCTCTTTAGCTTTGTTTAAATCTCCCTTTTGCAAGCTCTTTAAAAGCAACATTTTCCCGTTTTGAGCCAACTGTTCAGTAGAATCTACAAATCCGGCAATCTCTTTATCTATTTGTGCATTTAACTGACCAACAGTCATTAAAGCAATCATTACAATTATTATCTTTCTCATAATTTCTGATTCAATTTACTGTAAAAATAACATATTTAGCTGTAAACTATAAACAGTCAAATTGAAATAATATTTTAATATCTATTCATTCAATTACAGAAAACACTTAAAATTTAGAACTGTTTGCACTTACATCTAATACTTGTTAAACTTATTATTGCAGTTCCCTAAACAAAACACATTAATAAAGCGTATTAAGAAATAAAACACAATTATGGACTACTACATATCAACCACATTAAACGAAAGCTTTGAATCAGCGAGATCAAAAGTAGAAGCAGCCCTCAAAGACGAAGGTTTCGGAGTTATTTCTGAAGTCAATATGCAAGAAAAACTTAAAGATAAGCTCAATGTTGATTTCCGTAAATACACCATTTTGGGAGCATGCAACCCACCAATGGCATACGAATCCTTACAAGTCGAAAACAAAGTCGGTTTGCTTTTACCTTGTAATGTTATTCTACAAGAAATTGAACCTAACAAAATAGAAGTAGCTTCAATTGACCCATTTGTATCAATGCAAATTGTGGACAATGATGAGCTCTCTCGCATTGCCAAAGAGGTAAAAGAAAGACTAGAATCATTTATAAAAAATTTGAAGTAATAAACTAGCTTTGTGCTATAATGACTAAACTAAATTTTGAATTTCAGGATTCCGTTATCAGCACAAATAATGTCCTTAAAAGTGACCGTTCTGCACAAGAGGGAAGTGTCCTAATTGCAGGCGAACAAACTCAAGGAAAAGGCATGGGCTCTAACCAATGGGAAAGTCGCAAAGACGAAAACATTACAGGGAGCATTGTACTTGAACCTATATTTCTGGAACCCTCTCAAGCATTTCTAATTTCCATGGCAGTATCATGCGGTTTAATAGAATTCCTCTCAAAATTTGAAATTGAAGCAAAAATCAAATGGCCTAATGATATCTACATTGACAATAAAAAGATAGCCGGAATTTTAATTGAAAATGAGTTTACTTCAAGGCAAATTAATAAAACAATTGTAGGAATCGGGTTTAATGTAAATCAAGAAGTTTTTGAACATGCTCCAAACCCAACGTCTCTAAAAATATTGACTAACCATGAGCATCCCGTTAAAATGCTAGCCGAAAAACTTTTTGAAATGGTAATCAATAGTTATGAATTACTTCGGGTAAATAAAAAAGTAATCATGGAGCGATACCACAACCATTTATTAGGGTTAAATCAATACCTGCTTTTTGATGATGAAAATTCAAAGTTTGCTGGCAAAATAAAATCCGTAGCAGAAGATGGTCAAATTCTTATAATTGATGAATCAAGAAAAGAGCACAAGTATTATTTTAAAGAAGTTGAAATGCTATTATAGCACTATGCTTCTGGCTCTGAAGGAAGATTTTTCAGGTTTTGAATGAACCGATTTTGATTAAACTCCTCTTGATTGTTCATTATTCCATACATTTCATAGGCTACACACTGAGCAATTAATTCTTTTGCTTCGCTTTCGCTCCAACCCTCTTTTTGTAATCTGTTTAACGTTTGTTCTGTTGCCGGCGGATCGTTGCTTGCAATTTGGTTGTCTACAATAGCCAACATCTGCGCTCTTAATATATCATTGGGTTTCATATCTGTAAGATTAGCATTCTCAAAGGTAATAAAACATGAAAGAGAATCTATTACTAAAAATTGAAAATCCATGCTTTATTACTACTTTTGCTGCCTATGTTCTGTTTAAAATCATACAGCAATGCAATTATCAGACGTTAAATTTGACTGTAAATATTTCAGAGGAGCCATACCCTGCAAACCCAATAAAGAACACGCAGTTCAATGTAGTAATTGTCCGTATTACGATACCTGGAGCAAGAAAATACTGATTATTAAGCTTGGCGCAATGGGTGATGTAATAAGAACAACACCACTTGTTGTAAAGTATAAAGAACTGTATGGCGATGTTCATTTTACATGGCTCACAGATTTCCCTGATGTACTTCCTCCAGATCAAATTCAGGAAATATATAAACCCACAGCATTCAATTTATCAAAAATTCAAAGTAAGGAATATGATATAGCCATCAACCTTGACAAGGAAGATGAAGCTTCAATATTACTTTCACTGGTTGATGCTAAAGAGAAGTACGGTTTTATTTGGAAAGACGACCATTTGAATGCCGCAACTCCTGCAGCTGAACATAAAATTATTACAGGATTATTTGATCATATCTCCATTAAAAATACAAAATCGTATCTCGAAGAAATATTTGAGATTTGCCACATGGAGTTCAACATGGAGCCTTACCTGCTCAATTATAATAAACCCATTGCTGAAAAATGGAAAAAGATTTTTGCTGAAAAAAGTAACGGACGGAAAGTAGTTGGATTAAATACTGGTTGTGGCAACAGATGGTTGACGCGCCTATGGCCCGAAGAAAACTGGATAGAATTTATAAACAGTCTGGATGAATCAATATTTCCTGTACTACTTGGAGGTCCACAAGAAGATGAAAAGAACTCCTTGTTAGCAAAAGAAACCGGTGCCTGGTATCCGG
>PKTE01000110.1 GCA_002869335.1 Salinivirgaceae bacterium
CCATCAGGATTAAAAGCTACGGAAAGTACGTAATTGGCCTGTTTATCAGACTTGAATACAATTTTACCTTCATCAATATGGGTTACCAATAGCATATTGTCGTGTCCACCACTCACAAGGTATTGTCCATCAGGACTGAACGCAATAGTTTGTACCCATTTCTTGTGTACACGAATACTGTTCATTTGTTCTCCGTCATCAGCACTCCAAAAGTTAATTATTTTGTCATCTCCGGCACTAGCTATTATACTACCGTCAGGACTGTACTTTACATCTCTGATCATTTCTTTGTGGGCGGGAATGGTAAGCGTGTTTTGTGCTGATTTTATCTTCCATTCTTTTACCATTTTATCTGCGCCACCACTTACTAATTTATCACCGTCAGGAGAGAAGCAAACTGCATTTACACCACCTTTATGAGCTTTGAAATTGTTGACCTCAGATCCATTAGAGAATAATCGGATAATGATATTTCCGTCATCCGAACCACTGGCAATATATTTACCATCCGGACTAACAGAAACTGAACGTACAGTTCCCTTATGTCCTTTGTATTCTCTTTTTGAACCATCAGATATGGTCCAAATAGTAACCTTGTTGTCTTTTCCTCCACTAACAATATATTTTCCATCAGGAGTAAAAGTGAGGCTAATTGGGAGCCCTTTTAGCCCTTCAAGATTTTTAATAACCATCTTATCTGAAAGATTGAAAATTTTGATGGTTTGTTTCATGTCTCCAGCTGCAATGTATTTACCATCAGGGCTGTATGCCAAACATACTGGCTGATGCTTTTTTGCAGTGAGTTTATCTTTAAGCGTTACCTGAGAAAAAGAGGGTAACGTAAAAAGTATTGATAGTAATACTATCCACGTTTTATTCATGACGTTTGTTTTACGATTATAATTGTTTCGATTTAAATAAGTTTAATTTTACTCCAACTTCACCTCTTATGGCAGTGAAATTTTCCCATTCCCCATAATTATCTTCCATTTCCTGGCCTAAAAATGTAATGTAATAGCCAGTTTGAGCAAATAAACTAAGATTTGGTATAATATTAATATCAGTTCCTATTCCAAGGTATGTTCCAAAAGTAAGGTCGGAGCTAATCAATTCAATATCTTCAGGTTCAATGAACTCATCAAATTCAGGGTCATAGTATCCTTCAAGGTATACATAAATGTCATTATAGCTAACATTAAATTCAGCGAACCCAAAAGGATTGATTTTTTTCCCGGGCCGAGCATATATTTTTGGTGTTACCCCGAAACTCATATGCCAGAATTCGAGAGATGAATTTGACCACCATCCGAGGTCTGCATCTTCCATATAGCTCCAGTCCCATAAAAAGAAAGTGTAAACACGTCCTTCAACTGAAAATCTGCGATTGATATTATATTGCATGCCTCCCATAAATGATGCTCCTGGGGAGAAATTGGCAAAAATATAAGGCACATAAAAATCAAATTGGTTACCAAAATCATCGTATTCAGTTATTTCAAAATCTACCCAACCAATAGGAACTACGCCTCCTAATGCAACGTTTAAAGACATTTTTTCTTCAAATTGAGCCTTTGCTGTAAATGTTATAAATAAGATAACTGTTAATGTGAAGAATAATTTCCTGGAAATTATTCTAGATAATAGTATGGTTCTTTTCATGCAATATTTTTTAGTTAGTGTTTTGTTTATTTTGACTATAGCCAAGTTAGTGAATACAAAACACTTATCACAAAATTTAATGTTAGTGCAATGTTAATGATTTCATAATGTTGAATTGCTAATCTTTTATTAGGTTTGTATTTGCAGAAAACATTACTATTAATTATAGAAAGATGAAAGTTTTATCAATTATAGGAAGTCCTCGTAAAAAAGGAAATACAAGTTTAATGAGTGATATGTTGTTTGAGAGATTAGGTCATACAAAATATGATTTAGAGAAAATCTTTCTTGCTGATTTAGAAGTAAATCCTTGTACAGATTGCCGAGCATGTAAAGAGGGAGAGTTGGTTTGTACGGTGAAAGATGATATGCCTGATTTATATCAAAAGATAGAACAATCTGAAATACTTGTCATTGGTACACCAATCTATTGGTATGGTCCAACTGCTCAAATGAAAGCGATGTTGGATCGTTTTAGACCGTATTTTTACAATGAAAAATTGAAAGGTAAAAAAGTAGCATTATTGCTGCCTGCAGGAAGTGGCCATGGAGATTGTGAGCTTACTATTTCCATGTTAAAACGTATGAGCTCAGCTTTGGAAATGCAGTATTTAGGAGCTGTTACAGCTGAGGCTTATGATGAGGGTGATGTTTTGAATAATGCTTCTGTATCTCAAGCTATAAAGGAACTTTCAGTAGCAATCACAGATATTGACTAAATGTTAGTTTTTGGAAACTAATTTTGGTTATCCTCGTAAATATATTTTTACAAACGGGAATTAATTAATGATGGAAAGTAAAATTATTAATGATAAAATCGAATTGATCAAACGTGATGATCAAATCTATGTATATAAAGCTTTGAACAAATGCACACTTGATTTAGAAACAGCAGAGGCCATGACTAAAGCCGGAGATGAATGGAATGGAGATACTTTGTGTGCCAATTTAGTTGATATACGCGATATGCTTTTTGTTGATTCTAAAGTAAGGAATTATGGCGCTCAGCAATACAGACCACATGTAGCTGGTTCTGCTATTCTAGCCGGATCACGATTTACTGTAACATTTGCCAATATGTTTATGAAATTTAGCAAACCCAAAGTACCAACTAAAATGTTCACTTACGAAAATGCAGCTATTGAGTGGCTGAAAGAGCAAATGGAGAAACGAAAAATCAATTAGATACAATTTATTCAATGTTCATGGAAAGCAGGATTATTAATGATAAAATTGAGGTCATCAGACGTGATGATCAAATATATGTTTATAAAGCAATAAACGACTGTACACTCGATATAGAAACTGCTGAAGCAATGGCAAAAGCCGGTGATGAATGGAATGGAACAGAACTTTGTGCAAACCTTGTAGATATGCGTGATATGCTATATGTGGATTCAAAAGTAAGAGATTTTGGAGCCGCTCAATATCGACCGCATGTGGCTGGGTCTGCATTATTAATAGAATCCGTATTTGGTAAATACTTTGCAAACCTATTCATGAAACTTAGTAAACCTAAGGTCCCAACAAAACTATTCACGAAAGAAGAAGATGCTATTGCCTGGTTGAAAGAACAGATGGCGAAGAGGAAGATTTCGGGTTAGGGTTGCTAAGGGCTCAAAACTTACAGATATTTTATAATTAAATAAGTTGAAATATGAAACCTAACAGGTTTTCAAAACCTGTTAGGTTTATTAGTTTACGCCAATTTTTTGTTCCTAATATTAAATTATTTTCTGATTACTATATTTTCAATTATATACTCATCATTATCATAAAAACGAATTAAATACATTCCTTCTGAAAGATCAGAAACAGGAATTGTGAGGATTGCATCAGTAGATTTTGACTCTTTTTTCCAAACTAACTTTCCATTATTAGAAATAATTTCAATTGTACCATCGCCTTTTGTTTTACGATTTATTTCAATAGAAATTTCTTTTTGTGCTGGGTTGGGCCATATTTTCATCTTACATTTTTGTAATCCATTTTGATAGATTCCAACTGGTTCAGCAATAAAAATACTATCTGTATCTGAGCAACCATAAGAGTCGTAAACCGTCAAAATATAAATATCGCTGGTATTTACAACAAGTGTTTGTCCTGTTTGACCATTGTTCCATTCGTAAACATTAAAACCATAGGGAGCTACAAGATCAAATGGGAAAGACTCAGGTATTATTGTATCAGCAGTAAACGATAATTCAGGATTGTAAAGGTTCAAGGTGTAATTCAGCATATCGTTTGTTGTGTCAATGTCGCTTACATTATTCAGGTTGATTGCAATATTGTTTGTAAACGGCTCGTAACCTGTTAACTCGGTGAAAACATGTGTTAGCGTCTCTTGAGGATATAAGCTGTCTGTGAGTATAAACTGTTCTTCTACGGTGGTTTCATCATTTATTGAATAGCCAATATTGAAAGTACGTCCTTGCTGCACAGGCACCGGGCTTTGGTTGGATATCTGCACAGTCAACTGGCCATCAAATCCTTCATAACAATCATTTGAAGGTGAAAGCACTTCATCAACAGCCCAGTCAATGATATCAACATGCACAGTTTTGCTATCGGAGCCTTCACAGCCATTTGTGTTTGTAATAGCTACACTGTAAATTCCTGTGGGAGAGATATTTGTTTCATCTATTGTAAATGTTTGCTCTGTGGAGCCATTGTGCCATAAATAACTTGAATAACCATCTCCCGCATCAATGGAGTAGGGGATTTCAGTTGTGGTTACTTCCTCACCTAAATCAATGATAGCAGGTCCAAATGTTTCGATGTTTGCAGAAAGCTCATCATCATCAGTTGAAACATCAAAATCTGCACTTATTGAAATATCAAGCGTATAAGCTGATACTGTGTTGAGGTCAATAGGATTGGTAAAAGTATAGTCTATTGTATCTTGTGGCGATAGGTCTTCTGATAAAGTCAATTGCTCATTTATATTAAATGATCCGGCAATAGATAGGTCTATTAATGATCCCGCTTCAATTAGCATATCGCCAGTATTTTTCAATCTGATAGTAACCAATTCTTCTGAAGTGTGCTCACACGCATCAATTGGAGCCACAAGTTTTTGAATGCCAATGTTTTTGTTTACTATGTCTACTGTAAAGTCATTCGAACATCCATGTTCATCTGTAACTGTAACGGTATAACTACTTTCATCATAACCAGCCAAGGAAAGCGTATCATTATCCACACCTACATTCCATAGGTATGATTCAAATGTTGATGGTGAAACTATTAAGGTTACGGTATCGCTATTGGCGGTGTGAATTGTAGCATAGTTTACCTGAAAATCAGGATTGGGATATACCTCTAAAACGGATGTAATTGTATCGTTCGTGCGATCATTATCTATCGTTTTATTGCACCATAGTTTAATTTGGTACGTTCCGGCCTGACTAAAATCAAATTCATTTGCTAAGACAATTGTTGCGGAGCTATTGGGTTCTATATCTGTAGTTAAAGTGTAATTTTCTAATACTGGTATTTCCTCATTGATCTGAACACCAAATTCTATCTGTTCACCAGCTGGAATAGTATTTCCACTGTTGTTTTGTATTTGTACAGTGGTCTCCGCAAATAATGGCTCACAAGCTAAAGTAGGCGATAAGATTGCAGTTGGCTGAATATCTTCTGTATTTACATACACTGAATCAGTGATGGCCTCGCAACTGGCAATATGTTGAACCGTTACATAATACATTTGAGAAGTATCCGAAGTAACTTCAAAGGTTTGATTGGTAGAACCATCCTGCCATTCGTAAGTAGTAAAAACAGATCCCGCATCTAAAATGAGCGTATCAGGACGGGCAGTATAAATAGTATCTGTTGCAAAAACGGCAGTAGCAAAAGATTGTGGTTTGAAATCTGAAAAGTAACCATATTTACAACCTCGAGTTGGAGATCCATCATAAACACCCATTTGGAAAATTGATTTGGTGTTATAAATAGTTGTAGTTTGTCCCACAGGAACTCCGGGAGATTGACCATCCTCAAAGGTATTGGCTGTTCTTTTCAAATAATACCAATTTTCTCCTTCGGGCATATTTGGAACCATTGCAAAGCTATCCGGGGGAATATGATAAGTTGTACTGTCTTCATACTTCATATAAAACGAATCATATGCATCACCTTTTACAAGCAAATTAATATTGAAGATTTCGTCTATTATTCTTGGTATGCTAACTCTGCTTGATCCTTTACATCCATCAATTGATGGGAGTAGGGCTCCACCCATTTCTCGGTCAAAACCACCCACATGAAAAAGATAAACCCTTTTGTCGCAAGAGATAAAATCAGTATCGCCTGAAATAATCACAGGAAGGGTTTGTCCGGTGTTTAAAGTTCCACTATAAGATCCATCGATCTCGATGTTAGTATTGTCTTCAGTTGCAAGAATAAAATAGCTTTCATCTGCCAGAAGTCTTGTTTTTACCACAACATAATCATAACCAATGGTATTATCTCCGTTTGTTGGATTTTGAACAGGTACAATTTGATCTCCTATTAAATCCCAACCTGTTACAGTGGGAAAATCTACTGAGTCATCAGAAAGCGTAACAGCTATTTTTTTGTTGTTTGAAGTAATCTTTGTGCCTCCCAGGTGACTGGCAGCTGCTTCATCGTCTGCTACTATTGAATAGGTTTCGCCGGCTTGCATTTCAGGAGTTGTGATAATTGAACCAGCAGGCATTCCATTGGCTGCAGCTGTTATTTCAAAGGAAACTATTGTTCCATCTTCGGTTGCCACAATGTCGATTCTATTTCGAGCAGGTATTGGGTAACCTGCAGAGTGGTTATTATATATGTTTTGGATAGGGCAAAAGAATTCATATCCAAGCGCATTTGCACCTTTTAGTGCATAAATATCCCTGTTATTAAGAGCAGCAACTTCGTAATATGCAGTAATAGGAGCATCAGCTTCAATGCGTATACCTTTGTTGCTTAATCCTGGCGTAACAGGTTCTATTAAATCAATATATGATGTTAAATCAAGCAAATATGTTTCATATCCGCTTAAAACAATATTTATTGGAGTGAATGTAGGCTCCATCGGCATTGATACAGTTACCATGGTAAGTGTTTCCTCCTGAGAAGAAACCACAAGGTTGATGGGGCGATCTACGTGACTTTCAGTAATCTCGGGCGCAACAAACCAAAAAGTAGTGTCAATTTGTGCTATTGAAATAAATGGAACTGTTAAAAATGATAAGATAATAATAAGTGTTTTCATTTGGGATGAATTTAAATACGAGTGCGAAGATAGAAAAAATCTAAAATATTGGTTGCGTAGATTAATTTTTGTAATGCAAAAGTTTGAGTTGGTGTATAGAGTTTTATGGAGAAGACGTGTTTGTTCTTATCAAAACTCTTAATTCTTGCTCGAAATTGTAATGGATTTGAGTTGGATTATTTAGGAATAAAAAAAGAGTGTGAATCTCTAAACTCGAAACTCACACTCTTAACTGTTTTTTCACATTAAAGTTTTAATAAGTGCATATAGCATTTTTGATATTTCTTCTAGTTTTGAATAGAATTCCCTGAATTGGCTTTGATCAATAATATCTTGGTCTTTTAAATAGTCAAATATGGCAACGCATTCAAATGCTGAGCCTCTTGCGATTATATA